>DATJYA010000332.1:0-5860 GCA_035499835.1 Pseudolabrys sp. | reverse complement strand
AGGCCCTGGTGCCTTAAGCGCAGAACTTCTCTGATCCGGCGCATCGACAATCTCAGGGTGGGCATCGGGCTTCCTCATCGTTAAATGAGGCAGCCGTAGACCGGTTGCGTTGTTGCGCATTCCGGCGATCGTGACCACTCGTTCCGACGGATCGCGACCACCCGTTCCGATCGATCGCGACCAGTTTGACGGCGCCGTCAGGTGCATTTTCTGATCTCAGTGTTTGGGCTCGGCGTCAAGCGCGATCGGAGGACGGGATCTGAGTCTCATTTCTTTGCTCCCTTACTGGATTTGTTGTTGGCAGCCGTCGCCGGCGGCGATGCCGGGGTGGCGTCCTCGCTGGCCTTGATCTTGCGCATTGAGGGGCCATCGAGTTCGAGCCGATAGGCGTTGTGAACAACGCGATCCAGGATCGCGTCGCCGAGCGTGGGCTCGGCAATAACTTCAAGCCAAGTTGCCACAGGGAGTTGGCTGGTGATCAGGATGGAGCCACGGCCGTAGCGATCTTCGACGATCTCCATGAGATCACGCCGGTTGCTGGCGGAGAGGCGATCAGGTCCCCAATCATCGAGCACGAGCAGATCGACCTTGACCAGCGTTCGGAACAAGCGCGCGAAGCGACCATCGCCGTGGGCGAGATCGAGATCGGCGAACAGGCGCGGCACGCGCGCGTAGTGGACGCTATAGCCATCGCGGCAAGCCTTCTGGGCCAGCGCACAGGATAACCACGATTTGCCGACGCCGCAGGGACCGGTGACAAGAAGATTGCGGTGATCCGCGATCCAGCGAGAGGTCGCCAACTGCTGGAATAGCGCCTTATCGAGCCGACGCGGCGTGCGGTAGTCGACGTCCTCGATCGCGGCTTGGCTGTGACGCAGCCGAGCAGTGCGCAGTCTGGTTTGGAAGCGTCTGGTGTTGCGATCGGCGGCCTCGCGGTCGAGCAACAGCGCCAGCCATTCGGCGTGGGCGAGACTGCGGACCTCCTCTTGGGCTTCGAGCTCGATGAAGGCCTGCACCATGCCGTCGAGCTTGAGTGCTCGCAGCTGGTCGAGGGTGGGATGGGTAAGCATCGTTCGTCATCTCCTTCAATGGAAGTAGGTGGGGCCGCGGATATTGTCGTGCGCAATCGCCGGCCCGTCCGCAGGCATTACAGGCCGTCGGCGATCGATGTCGTTTTTGAGGATCGAGTTGACCGAGCTGTAGGAGCGCGCTCCGATTTCGAGCGCCCGGCCGCAGGCGGCTTCGAGCCGTTCACGCCCATAGCTCTTGGCGAGCCGCACGATGCCGACGCAGGCGCGGAAGCCTTGCTCAGGGTGCGCGCGCTCGCGCAGGATGATCTCCACCAACGCCGCAGTGTGGCGGCCGATGGCGCCGGCCTGCCGGCGCAGGCGTTCCGGCGTCCAGTCGGCGTAGCGCTGATGGCTCGACGGCATGTGCTCGCGCACCGTTGTATGCTTGCGGTTCGACGATGAGCGCACATGCGCGGCAACCCGCTTGCCGCGGTGGAAGATTTCGATGGTGCGCGCAGTGATGCGCGCCCACACCTTCTCGCGCAGCAGCTGGTGCGGCACCGAGTAATAGTGCTTGTCGATCTCGACGTGGTAATCGAGCCCGACCCGGCATTGCTTCCATTCGGCAAAGACGTAGGGCTCGGCCGGCAGTGGCTTGAGGGTCGAACGCTCGATCTCCTCGAACAGCGCACGACGACTGGCGCCGAGATGGCGCGACACACGATCGTTGATATGCGCCACCAACTCGGCGATGGCCCCATTCAGAGCTGAGAGCGCGAAGAACTGTCGGTTGCGCAGCTTGGCGATGATGAAGCGCGTCGCAATTTGAACCGCCACCTCCACCTTCGCCTTGTCGCGGGCCCGATACGGCCGTGCCGGGATGATGGCAGTGCCGTAATGCGCCGCCATTTCCGCATAGGTTCGATTGACCTGTGGCTCGTAGAAGCAGGCCTTGGTGATGCCCGAGCGCAGATTGTCGGACACCACCATCGCCGTGACCCCGCCGAAGAAGGCAAAGCTGCGCGTGTGCGCGCCGATCCAGTCGGCCAAGCCCTGCGTCCAGGTGGCCTCGGCATACGTGTAATTCGATGCGCCAAGCACGGCGACGAACAGCTCGGCTGTCCTTGCCTCGCCGGTCGATGCGTCGATCACCGTCAGCGTCGTGCCGGCGTAATCGACGAATATGCGCTCGCCGGCGACATGGTTCTGCCGCATGGTCGGCGACAGCCGCGCCTCCCAGGCGCGGTAGAGTTCGCAAAACCGGCTATAGCCGTAGCCGTCGGGGTGGACGGCGCGATGCTCCTCCCACAGCAGCTGCAGCGTCACCCCTGGCCGCCGCAGCTCACGGTGGATTGCCGCCCAGTCCGGCCGTGGCCGACGATCCTTGGCCGCCATCGGCAGCGGATAAAGCCGGCGCTCCAGCTCTTCATCGCTCAGCTCATCCGGCAGCGGCCAGGCCAAGCCGGCACGGCCCGCCCGCCGGATGCATTCCCCGGCGACCGTCGCGCTTACGCCCAGGCTGGCGGCGATCTGGCGTTTGGACATGCCGGCGGCAGACAGCCTCAGCACGTCTCGGATTCTACGCATGGGTAATCTCGGTCCAGGCATGTCCCGCTCCTCATCGAAAGGAGCGAAGCCATGCCGATTCGCGGATCACCCAACGGCGCCGGTTATCTCCGTCCACAGGCTGGTCGCGATCGCCCGGAATCGGTGGTCGCGATCAATCGTAACGGCTGGTCGCAATCAATCGGAATGGTTGGTCGCAATCGCCCAGTGCGCGCAGCGCAACGCGTTTGTCCGTTTCCCTTTCTAGCGCCACGCTTTGCGCTCCGTTGCGCGATACGTGCGAGTGATTCCGTTCGTGAGGAGGTTGCCTGAGAATACAGGAGAGGGTCGCTATGAATTTGGCCCTGAGCTTGCGGCGTCAGGCCGAGGTCGCACCCGGCTGGCGGCGAATTGCGATGATGGGCATTTGGCCGAGCGGCTTCTGACCATGGCGGTTGATTTGGCGGCGAAAGCCGACCAACTGTAAGCGGCCTTTCGGTGCCACAGCGTTGATGGCTTGATTTTCCGCTCCAGCGGAGCGTCGCGTCACGCTGCGAATTTGTTGACCGACCGTTCGGGCGCCCACGCCCAGGGCATAAGCTCATCGAGCCGCGATGCCGGCCAGAGATTGACGAGTCGGCTGAGCACGTCGGTGAAGTAGGCCTGTGACTCGACACCGTTCAATTTGCAGGTCTCGATCAGCGAGGCGATACAGGCCCAGTTCTCGGCGCCGTGGTCATGACCGGCGAAGAGTGCGTTCTTGCGATTGAGCACGATGGGACGGATGCCGCGTTCGACAATGTTGGTATCGAGTTCAATGCGGCCATCGTTGAGGAACCGAGTGAGCCCATCCCAGTGGTTCAAGCCGTATCGGATCTCCTCGGCAATCGACGCCTTGGCAGAAACGCGGGTGAGCTGGTGTCCGAGCCACGCCTTGAGTGCCAAGACCAGAGGCTTGCTTCGTTGCTGACGCACGGTGCGACGCTCCTCGGCGCTACGCCCGCTGATCGTCTTCTCGACCGCATAAAGCGCGGCGATGCGTTCGAGCGCTTCGCTGGCGATTGGAGCATCGCCGCCCTTGGCGATGTCGAAGAACCTGCGGCGCAGATGCGCCCAGCAGAAGGCGAGAGTGATCACCTCCCCGGGCGCTGTATCGGCGATGGTCTTGTAGGCGGCGTAGCCGTCGCATTGCACGATGCCGCGATAGCCATCGAGCAGCTTGAGCGCATGAACCGCGCCGCGGCCAGGCGCGTAGCTGTAGGCGATGGCGGGCGGGTCGGTCCCGCCCCACGGCCGATCATCCCGCGCGATCGCCCAGAAGTATCCCTTCTTGGTGCGGCCACGGCCGGGATCGAGCACCGGCGCCACCGTCTCGTCGACCGCGATCTTGCCGGAGGCGAGAATGAGCTCGCGCAGTCGAGCATAAATGGGCTTGAGTTCGGCCGCCGCGTAGCCGACCCAGAACGCCAACACCGCGCGCTTGATGTCGAGGCCTTGCGTGGCCAGCATTTGGCTCTGCCGATAGAGCGGCAAGTGCCAAGCGTACTTGGCGACCAGCACCGAGGCGACCATCGCCTCGGTCGGCAATCCGCCCTTGATCAGCCGCTCGGGCGCCGGCGCCTGCACCACGGCCTCATCGCACGCCCGGCAGGCGTATTTGGGTCGGTGCGTCACCACCACCCGGAACTGCGCCGGGATCACGTCGAGCCGCTCCGCTGTGTCCTCGCCGATCAGATGCATGGGGGAGCGGCAGCACGGGCAAAGGGTGTCTTCAGGCGTAATCGTCACATGAATGCGCGGCAGATCGGCAGGAAGCACGCCGCGGTTGGCGCGCCGCTTGTCAGCACGCGCTTTTGCTGCCGTCGGGTCCTTCTTGTCGTCGTTGGCTTCGGTCGCCGCGATCGCCTGCTCGACATCCTCAAATGCCAGTGCGAACTGATCCGGATCGAGCTTCTCCGACCGTCGGCCAAATTGCATGCGCTGCAGTTGATGCAGCAGGTGCTGCAGGCGGTGGTTCTGCGACAGCGCCTGGTCGCGCTCGGCAATGGCGGCATCGCGTTCGACGCGCGCCGCGTCTCGCTCCGCCAGCGCCGCCGAAAGCCGCGCTTGCAGCACTGCAAGGTCGGTTGGAAACTGATTTGTGTTCTCGCCCACGCACAACACTGAATCAGATTCGAGCGCGGTCGTACTGGACAATCTGCGGCCCGATTCAATTGGTCACAGTGTCTTACAATGTCGCGGCCGGGCGTGGGACGTCATGCGCGTGCAACCGCGACCAATCCAATCCGTCGACGAGGGCAGCGAGCTGCGAAGCGGAAAGCCGCATCATGCCGTCGCTGATCGGCGGCCAGCGAAAGGCGCCCTGTTCAAGCCGCTTCCAAAACAGCACCAGGCCAGTCCCATCCCAGGCCAGAATCTTCAGCCGGTCCGCTCGCTTCGATCGAAAGATGAAGATCGTGCCCGAGAACGGATCGTGCCGCAGCTGCTCGCGCACCAGTGCGGCGAGGCTGTCGGCGCCACGGCGAAAGTCCACCGGCTTGGTCGCCACCAGCACCCGCACTGCGGCCGGTACGGTAATCATATCGCCATCCGCACGGCGCGCAGCACCGCGGCCAAAATCGCCGCATCAATCCCGAGCGGAAACCGAACCGTGGCGATACCAATCGTGATCTCGATCGCTGCTGGCTGCTCGGCGCGAGATGTTGATGCCGCCGCCGGGCACGGCGGAGGCGCTTCCACGATCACCGGCGCAAAAGCCGAGCCGTTCGTATTCGCTTCCTCGCTCGCCTGCCGCGCTGCGCGGCGCCACCCAAACAGCTGCTGAGCCGTCAAGGCATGCCGGCGTGCAACCGCCGATACCGTCTCACCGCTCTCATAACTTTCAGCAACAATCCGCGCCTTCTGCTCCGCGGTCCAACTTCGACGCCGACCGGCTCCCGTAAAAACCTCCAGCCGCTGCACCGCGTCCGGCTTGAATTTGGGCAAAAGCTCAGTGTTCGACACGTGTCTAACCCGCTCGACTCAGCAGGCTTCGATCATGCGCCGATCAGCGCACCGCGCGAAAGGTGAGGCCTAATGATCGCTTACAGCCGATCTTGTCGACCGTCAGGTGATAATCCGGCACGCGTTCCAGGAAACGGCGCATCGAGATTTCGGTGACCAGGCGCGCCATCTGGCTGCCAAGACAAAAATGCTTGCCGGAGCCGAAGCCGAGATGCCCGAGCGGCCGACGCTCAATATCAAAAGTGTCCGGGTCCGGGAATTTGCGCCCGTCGCGATTTCCTGACCCGAAGGCGAGCACGACT
>DATJYA010000331.1:0-2016 GCA_035499835.1 Pseudolabrys sp. | reverse complement strand
TCGAGCTTCTTCGAGTCGTTCAAGCCGCGCGGGATGCGCTCGGGATCGAGCACCACCGCGGCGGCGACCACCGGACCGGCCAGCGGCCCCCTGCCCGCCTCGTCGCAGCCGGCAACCGGCCAGATGCCCTTGCCGAGCGCGCGGCGCTCGCGGCGATAGCTCGGGCGCAGCACCGGCTCGTTGAGCGGCAGGCGTCCATCGCCCCCGTTGCCGACCGTGGCGCGCGTTTTTTCCTTTTGCCTGCGTTGGCGGGGTTTCTGCGCCATCTTTCGATGAGTGCGCGCCGGGGGCAGCCAAGTCAATGCGGAAGCGCCGGCATGTGGACGGCCGGGGACAACCGACGTGTGGCGCTACTTGCCGATGTCGCGATCGAGCTCAGCAAGCGCGCTCTGGCATCCCGCAGCGTCGCCTTCGGCGTCGGCCTTGCGGGCTCGCACCATGATGGCCTTGACCATATCGATCGCATTCATCGATAAGTCGCCGAGCTTACGCTCGCTGCTTTCGATCGACCCCGGCGTAGGCTGCCGATGCAGTTGGGCGCCGACGCTCTGCTGCGCACTTGGGCCCGCTGCCGCCTTTGCGTCCAGCCAGGCATCAAGCCTCACCTGCATGAGTTCAATATCCTTGGCGCACGGACCGGCCTCGCAGGGCAGCGAAAAAAGAGCAAACGTGACGGCGCCGAATAACGAAGATGCGCGGATCATGGTGACATCGAGCCCCTTTTTGGCGGGATCGTCTAAATAACGGGTATCGTGCCCAAGCCTTGACGAAGGTCAACAGGCGCTCGCGCCCCGAACAGGGGATGAAAAAGGGTGCTCGGATGGGGTGCCGCTTTGGCCGGGACGCGCCAGCCATGCGGCCATGACGCTTCGCGCTAAAACAAACTCAACTGCGCCGAATTGGGCTTGGGACGGCGGAAATGCGCGGTCGAGAGCTGCGACCGCTCCTTGTTGAAGCCGAGCTTGTCGCAAGTCATCTCGAAACGGCGTCCGATCATCCAGGCGTAAGGTCCGCTGCCCTTCTGCCGGGTGAACCACTTGGAATCGTAGTCCTTGCCGCCACGCATGTCGCGCACGAGCTTGAACACGTGGCTCTCGCGGTCGGGATAATTGGCCTTGAGCCATTCGCGGAACAGATCGCGCACTTCGAGCGGCAGGCGCAGCAGCACGTAGCCCGCCTCGCGCACGCCAGCCGCGTGCGCGGCCTCGAGGATGCGCTCGATTTCCATGTCGTTGAGCGCAGGGATCACCGGCGCCACCATCACCGAGGTCGGGACGCCGGCCTGCGTCAGCCGCCGCAGCGCTTCCAGCCGCCGCATCGGCGTCGCCGCGCGCGGCTCCATGCGGCGGGCAAGGTCCGGATCGAGCGTGGTCACCGACAGCGCCACCTTGGCGAGCTTGCGCTCGGCCATGCGGGCGAGGATGTCGAGGTCGCGCAGCACCAGCGCCGATTTGGTGACGATGCCGACCGGATGGCCGGCGCGGTCGAGCACTTCGAGGATGCGGCGCATCACCTGGTACTTGCGCTCGATCGGCTGATACGGGTCGGTATTGGTGCCGATGGCGATGACCTTCGGCTCATAGCCGGGCGCCGCGAGCTCCTTTTCCAGAAGCTCTGCGGCCTCGGGCTTCACCAGCAATTTCGATTCGAAATCGAGCCCGGGTGACAGGCCGAGATAGGCATGCGTCGGCCGCGCGAAGCAGTAGATGCAGCCGTGCTCGCAGCCGCGATAGGGGTTGATCGAACGGTCGAAGCCGATATCGGGTGAATCGTTGCGGGCGATGATCTTGCGCGTTGCGTCGACGGTCACCTGCGTCTTGAACGGCGGCAGATCGTCGAGCGAGCGCCAGCCATCATCGAAGGCGATGCGCGCCAGCGGCTCGTAGCGCCCCGCGGCATTGGTCTGCGCGCCGCGGCCGCGCCGCCGCTCGAAGTCGACGGCGACGCCGAGCAGACCGGTCGTCTCCGGGCCAAACTTGTCCGCCGGCGCGGAGGGCAGCCCCGACGCCAGCGGAC
>DATJYA010000330.1:0-3229 GCA_035499835.1 Pseudolabrys sp. | reverse complement strand
CGCGCACGGCGATGGTCCGTGTCGGTGCAGGTGATTCGACTGTCAGGGATGTCAGACGGGATTCGCTCATGCGCACTTCGGCCAAATTAGCCCGTACCGTTGAACTGGATCGCGATCCCTTGTCGCCGCAAGACGGCGGCGGGCGCAAGGGGGTCGCCAACTCGAACCGGCCGCGCATCAAGCCGCGCTCGCTTGTCGGCGCCACCATCCTGCAACTGGTGCCGGCGCTGCGCGACGATCCGGCAAGTCATGCCGCCGTCGACATCGCGCTGACGCTGCTGCAATCCGGCGCCCGCGCCATCGTTGCCGGCGAAGGCGGCGAGCTGGTCGGCGATCTGCGCGCCTTCGGCGGCGAATGGCTGGACATGCCGAACGACACGGTCAACCCGCTGCGCATCCGCCGAAACAGGCGCAAGCTCGCGCAGCTGATCGCCTCCGAACGCATCGATATCATCCACGCGCACAGCGCCGGCGCCGCCTGGAGCGCAATCAGCGCCACCAGGCGCATGCCGGTTTTTCTCGTCACCTCGTTTCCCGACCGGCTGCCGGGAAATTCCTGGCCCGGCCGGCTGATCGGCGGCTCGCTGGCGCGCGGCGACCGCGTCATCGCGCCGTCGACGTTCGTGTCGCGGGCAATGATCGCGCGCTACAAGATCCCGCCCGAGCGCATCACCGTGATCCCGCGCGCGGTCGATACCGCGACCTTCAGCCGGGCGGCCGTAAGCGCGGACCGTGTCGCGTCGCTGCGCCGCGCCTGGGGCGTGCTGCCGCAGATGCGCGTCGTGCTGGTGCCCGGGCGGGTCGCTTCATGGAACGGCCAGTTGACGATGATCGACGCGGCGCGATTGATGGTGGCGAACGGCAACCGCGACATCGTCTTCGTCTTCGCCGGCGACGACCGCATCGAACCGAATTACACCCGCGCGCTGCGCCGCCGCGCGCGCATGCACGGCATCGACACGCTCTGCCGCATGATCGGCCACTGCGCGGACATGCCCGCGGCCTATGCCGCGGCCGACGCCATCGTGGTGCCGGCGCTGGAGCCGCCGGTGTCCGGCCGCGCCGCGGCGGAAGCGCAAGCCATGGCCCGGCCGGTCGTGGTGAGCACGGTCGGCATATTGCCGGAAAACATGCTCGGACCGCCGCGCATGCCCGACAATTTACGCACCGGCTGGCTGGTGCGGCCGGGACATGTCGCCGATCTGGCGCGCGCCACAAGTCAGGCGCTCAGCCTCGACGCCACCGCCTATGAGGCGCTCGGCGCCCGCGCCCGCCAGTTCGCCGAGTTCATGTTCTCGCCGCAGAGCGTTGCTGAAGCCATTCGCGGGGTCTATACGTCGCTTCTGGCGCGCGACGCCTGAGCTTCGGAGAACCCCAGCGCCTATGTCGAGCCTTTCCGCGCCACACCCACACGCGGCGGCAACGCCCGGCGCGAGCTTCACCGGTGACCGGCGCGGCGCCGATAGCGGCGAGCAGCGGGATCCGATCCGCGCGCTCATTGCCGTTCCCACGCTCGATTCCGGCGCCGCCGACGCCGGCGCCGCCGCGCTGGCAAAAATCCTGAGCCAGGCCGGACATCGCCCCATCGTCGTATCGCGGCTCGGACGGCTGGTCGCCGATGTGACCGCAGCCGGCGCCGAATTCGTCGCGCTCGACATGGGCGGCAAAAATCCGATCTCGATCATCCGCAATGGCTTTACGTTGATGCGTATCGCCCGCGAGCGCCGCTGCGATCTCATTCACGCCCATGGCCGCGCCGCCGCCTGGAGCGCCTTTCTCGCCGCGCGGCTGACCGGCCTGCCCTTCGTCACCAGCTGGTACAAGGGCTTTCGCGACCAGAACATACTCAAACACTTCTACAACGGGGTCATGGCGCGCGGCGACCGCGTGGTCGCGGCAAGCGAGCAGCTCGCGCAACTGGTCAACGATCGTTACGGCATCGACTGGGAACGCATCACCGTGCTGCCGTCGAGCATCGACTTCGAACGTTTCGACCCGGCGCAGGTGACGCGCGAGCGCGTCGAGACGCTGCGGCGGAGCTGGGGCATCAAGCCGGACACCAAGGTGATCCTGGTCGTCGGCCGCATCCTGCGCCGCAAGGGGCACCACGTGATGGTGCGCGCGGCGCAGCGCCTCAAGGACATGGGCTTCAAGGATTTCCTCTGCGTCTTCGTCGGCGAGGATCGCGGCCACACGCACTACACCGGCGAATTATGGGACCTGGTGCTGACCACGCGGACCATGGACGTGGTGCGCATGGCGGCGCCGGTTGCCGATATGCCGGCGGCCTACGCCGCCGCCGCGGTCGTGGTCTCGGCGGCGGTGCAGCCGGAGGGCCTGCAGCGCGCGATCCTGGAAGCTCAGGCCATGGGGCGCCCCGTCATCGTCTCCGATCTCGGCGCCGGTCCGGATGTGGTGCTGACCGCGCCCGCGGTCCCGGACGGCCGTGTCACCGGCCTGCGCTATGCCGCGAGCGACGATGCCGCGCTCGCCGAGGCGCTGGTGCGCCTGTTCTCGATGCCGGAGCCCAATCGTCGCGCCATGGGCGCGCGCGGCCGCGACTGGGTCTGCGCGCATTTCGAGCCCGCTTTGGTCGCCGAGCAGACGCTGCGGCTTTACGCCGCCGTGGCCGGCCGCATGGCCTCGCGCGCTCCGCGCCGCAGGCGCCGCGCCATTAAATCGAGCAGTTTGAGAGCCTTGGCCGCTACTTCGAGCGGAATTGAATACAATTCATTGGCTAAGACGCGGGAACCGCGTTGACTTCTTCGCCGTTTCTACCAATCTTTGCCATTCCGAGCGGCGCGAAGAGCGCGCGAGGAAACGTTGCAACAGTAGAGGAGACAAGAGCCATTCGTCGTCCGATGAAGTCTGCGCTGCCCGCCCAAAAGGACGGCCCGCGCGTCAACGAGGAGATCCGCGTCCGCGAGGTCCAGTTAATCGATGCCAGCGGCCATAACCATGGCCCCACCCCGATCCAGGCTGCGCTGGACATGGCGCAGAACGCGGGGCTCGATCTTGTCGAGATCGCCCCCAATTCCAATCCGCCCGTCGTCAAGATCCTGGATTACGGCAAGTACAAATTCCAGGCGCAGAAGAAAGCGGCGGAAGCCCGCAAAAAGCAGAAAGTCGTCGAGATCAAGGAGATCAAGCTCCGGCCGATGATCGACGACCACGATTACGACGTGAAGATGCGCTCGATGAAGCGCTTCTTCGAGGAAGGCGACAAGGT
>DATJYA010000329.1:0-2730 GCA_035499835.1 Pseudolabrys sp. | reverse complement strand
CGCCTTCGACCACGGCCCAATAGGTCTTGCCGACCTTGCCCTGCTTGAACAGCTTGCCGAGCAACGCCAGCGCCTTGCGGTGGCGGCCGAGCACCAGGCAGCCGGAGGTGTCCTTGTCGAGCCGGTGCGCCAGCGCCGGGTTGCGCGGCAGCCCGAAGCGCAAGGGCTCGAAATAATCTTCCAGGCTCTCGCCGCCCTTTGGCCCGCGATGCACGGCGAAACCGGCCGGTTTGTCGATCACCAGCATCAGCCCGTCGCGGTAGAGCAGGCGGGTGAGCATCTCGTCCGGTGTCATCATTCTCTCCATCGCGGAATGACAACGGGTGGCGTTACCGCTATCACGGGCGTCGCATGAACGACAGCACACAACTGATCTGGTGGCAGCGGCTCAAGGGCGGGCTCAAGGAGACTTCGTCGCTTCTGTCCGGCGCGGCGCAGGATCTCGCCAAGCGCCGGCTCGACGATGCGGCGATCGAGCAACTCGAGCACGAACTGATCCGCGCCGATTTCGGGCCGGAATTCGCCCAGCGTATCGCCACCGGCTTCGGTGAGGGCCGCTTCGATCCGAACGTCACGCCGGAGGCGCTGAAGGCGCTGCTCGCCACTGAGATCGAGAAGGTGCTGGCGCCGGTGGTGAAACCGCTGGAGATCACCACGCGGCCCTTCGTCATTCTCGTCGCCGGCGTCAACGGCTCCGGCAAGACCACGACCATCGGCAAGCTCGCCGCGCGTTACTGCCGCGACGGCAAGGCGGTGACGCTGGTGGCGGGCGATACGTTCCGCGCGGCGGCGATCGATCAGCTCAAGATCTGGGCGACACGCACCGGCGCGGCCATCATGGCGCGCGAGCCCGGCGCCGATGCCGCAGGCCTTGCCTTCGACGCGCTCACGGCGGCGAAGACCAACGGCGCCGACATTGTGCTGGTCGACACCGCCGGGCGCCTGCAGAACCGTACGGAACTCATGGGCGAACTGGAAAAGATCGTGCGGGTGATGCGCAAGGTCGAGCCCACGGCGCCGCACGCGGTGCTGCTGGTGCTCGACGCCACCGTCGGGCAGAACGCGCTCAATCAGGTCGACGTCTTCGGCAAGACCGCCGGCGTCACCGGCCTGGTGATGACCAAGCTCGACGGCAGCGCCCGCGGGGGCATCCTGGTGGCGATCGCCGCGCGTTTCGGCCTGCCGGTGCATTTTATCGGTGTCGGCGAGGGCGTCGACGACCTTGCGCCGTTCACCGCGCGGGACTTTGCCCGGGCGGTGGTGGGGTTGGATTAACTGGGCGTGTCCCGGGCGCAGCGCAGCACGAAGTGGTGCGCTGCAGACCCGGGACCCCGGTTGGTTCTGAAACAAGCTGGGTCCCGGATCAGCGGTGCACCGCTTCGCTCCGCTCGCGCTGCACCGCATCCGGGACACGATGGCAATTCCGGTACCGTAACGTTAGAACCGCATCATGGCCGACCCTGCCGAAAAGAAGCAACTCGATCCCATCCTCAAGCTGGTGCTCGACATCGGCCCGCTCATTCTGTTCTTCGCCGCCAATGCGCGCTTCGGCATTTATGCCGCGACCGGCGCCTTCATGGTCGCGGTGCTGATTGCGCTCGCCGTGTCCTATGCGCTGACGCGGCACATCGCGCTCATGCCGGTGGTCACCGCGGTGATTGTGCTGATCTTCGGCGGCCTGACGCTGGTGCTGCACAACGACCTGTTCATCAAGCTCAAGCCCACCATCATCTATGTGCTGTTCGGCGGCACGCTGCTCGTCGGACTGCTGCTCGACAAGCCGTTTCTGTCCATTCTGTTCGATCAGGTCTTTCATCTGACCGATGAGGGCTGGCGCAAGCTCACCTGGCGCTGGGTGATCTTTTTCTTCGCGCTCGCCATGCTCAATGAAATCGTCTGGCGCAATTTCTCCACCGATACCTGGGTCAGCTTCAAGCTGTTCGGCGTGGTGCCGCTGACCTTCCTGTTCGGCGCGCTGCAATACCCGCTGATCATGAAATATCACCCGGACAATCCGCCCTCGTCCTGAAGGCGAGGCGACCCCTATTGTGAAGGCTTCCCCGCAAAATAATGTATACATTACCGCATACATAGATTGACGGGCGCGCCGCCGACCGCCTAGGGTGCCGGCCGCAGGGGTCGGGAGGGTGCGCGTTGACGCTCGAGTTGCACGGTGCCGAGGCGATGCCGGTTCCGCTTTCGCGGAGCTCCCGCCAGCTCCACAGCCTTGCTTACGCGCTGCTCAAAGAGCGCATCATTTCCAATCGATATCCGGGCGGCAGCCATATCCTCGAGGAGCAACTTGCCGCTGATCTCGGCATTAGCCGCACGCCGCTTAAGGAAGCGCTGGTCAACCTGCAGGCCGAGGGCCTGGTGCGCATGATCCCGCGCCGTGGCGTGCTCGTGGTACCGCTCACCGCCACCGACGTCATCGAAATCTACACCGTGCTCGAGGCGCTCGAAGACCTCGCGGTGCGGCTCATCGGCGATCGCGAGGACAATCGTGCCGACATCAAGGTGCTGCAGGATGACGTCGCGGTCATGCAGACGTCGCTGCGCCAGGACGATCTCGACCGCTGGGCGGTGGCGGACGAGCATTTCCACGCGCAGCTCGTCGCCGCGAGCGGCAATTCGCGGCTTATCCGCGCCGCGCAGACGCTGTTGACGCAGTCGCAGCGCTTCCGGCTGTTCACGCTGCGGCTGCGCGAGAGGCCCGTCAAGTCGACGCGC
>DATJYA010000328.1:0-2131 GCA_035499835.1 Pseudolabrys sp. | reverse complement strand
GCGGTCGAGCGACTGCGCGGTGAGCGCGATCTCCGGCATCAGGATCAGCGTCTGCCGCTTCTTGCGGATATTCTCCGCCACCGCCTCGAAATAGACCTCGGTTTTCCCCGAGCCGGTGACGCCGTCGAGCAGCGTCACCGTGGCGCCGCCCTGATCGGCAATGGTGCGCAGCGCATCGGCCGCGGCCAATTGCGTGAGCACGAAATCGGGCTTGCGGAAATCCGGATCGGGCGGCAGCGCTACCTTTTCCGGCGGCAGCACCAGCGTCACCAGCGCGCCCTCGTCGATCAGCCCGTCGATGACGCCGGCGGAAACGCCGGCCTCGCGCGCGGCATCGCCCTTGGCGCGGGTCATGCCGTCGGCGAACAGGTGCAGCACGCGCAGGCGCGCCGGCGTCATCCGCGCCGGCGGCGGCCCGCCGAGGCGCACGCCGACGCGTTCGCGCTCGGGGCCGAGATGCGCCCCCATGCGCAGCGCCATGCGCAGCACCATGCCGCGCGAGGCCAGCGTGTAGTCGGCGACCCAGTCGATGAAGCTGCGCAGCTCGGTTTTGAGCGCCGGCACGTCGAGCTTGCCGGCGACGTCCTTCATGCGGTTGTGCAGCCGCGGATTGGGCGTCGCGTTGTCGGCCCAGACCACGCCCATGCATTCCCCGCGCGCGCCGAGCGGCACCGCGACCAGATCGCCGGGCGCCAGCTCCAGGCCCTTCGGCACCCGGTAGGAATAGGTCTGGTCCAGCGCCACCGGCACCAGGACGTCGACGACGTGCGTTTCCATAAGGTTGGTCTGGCCGATTCCGGCTGCTTAAGAAAGGGTGAAGGAAGCAATGTAATAACGGGCGCGCCGATCGCCATGACAGCACAGACGAATATCGCCCCCGACGTTGCCACCGAGATCGGCCGCTGGCTGAAATATCTCGGCGCCGAGAAGCGTATGTCGCCGAAAACGCTGGAGGCTTATGGCCGCGATGTGGGCCAATTCCTTGGCTTTCTTGCCGGGCATCTGGGCGGCGCGCCGCCCCTGAAGCAGCTCGCCAAACTGACGCCGCAGGACGTGCGCGCCTTCATGGCGGCGCGGCGCGGCGACGGCCTGTCCGGCCGCTCGCTGATGCGCGTCCTCGCCGGCGCCCGTTCCTTTGCGCGGTTTCTCGAGCGCAGCGGCAAGGGCAAGGTCGGCGCGCTTGCCGCCGTGCGCGCGCCGAAGGTAGCGAAGAGCCTGCCGAAGCCGCTGGGGGTTGCCGCCGCCCGCCGCATCGCCGACGCGGATTTGCGCGCCGGGGAAGCGCGCGAGCCCTGGATCATTGCCCGCGATGCCGCGGTGCTGGCCTTGCTCTACGGCTCGGGCCTGCGTCTTGCCGAAGCGCTCGGCCTCAGGCGCAGCGATCTGCGCAGCCCCCAGGATGCCATCACCGTCATCGGCAAGGGCAACAAGGCGCGCATGGTGCCGCTCTTGCCGCAGGTCGGAAAGCTCATCGCCGATTATGTCGCGCTCTGCCCGTTCGATCTCGCCGCCGACGGCCCGCTGTTCGTCGGCGCCCGCGGCGGACCGCTCAGCCCGCGCATCGTGCAGCTGGCCATGGCCACCTTGCGCGGCGCGCTCGGCCTTGCCGACACGGCGACGCCGCATGCGCTGCGCCATTCCTTCGCCACGCATCTGCTGGCGCGCGGCGGCGACCTGCGCGCCATCCAGGAACTGCTCGGCCATGCCTCACTGTCGACGACGCAGGTTTACACCGCGGTCGATGCCGAACGCCTGCTCGAGGTCTATTCCAGCACCCACCCGCGCGCCTGAGCCGGGCAAATTTTATCCGCTAAATATGTGGTTCTGGATTCCGGGCTCGGCCCTTCGGGCCGCCCCGGAATGACAATTTGTAGTCTTGCGCCGCATCCGCATTTCATAGCAACGTCGCCACCATCGAGTACCGGAGGCGACGATGAGTGCGCACGAAAACATGGAACACGCCGAGCATGCGCAGCATGCCTCGCATTCCGGCAGCAAGCGCATCGGCCTGATGATCGCGGTCCTGGCGGCGCTGCTCGCCTTCTCCGAGACCTTGGGCAAGAACGCGCAGACCACCGCCATCACCGAGAACGTCACCGCCAACGATCTGTGGGCCTTCTTCCAGGCCAAG
>DATJYA010000327.1:0-5910 GCA_035499835.1 Pseudolabrys sp. | reverse complement strand
GTCGATCTTCGCCTTGCCCGCGTAATAGTCGGGGAATGCTCGGTAGCGAATAATGGCGTCCTTCTGGTATTGCACGAGCATGAACGGCCCGGTGCCGATGGGCTCCTGGTCGATTTTTTCCGGTGTGCCCGCCTTGAGCATCGCGTCGGCATATTCCTTCGACTGGATGCCGGCGTATTCCATGGCAAGGTCGGAGAGAAATGGTGCCTCGGGAACGTTCAGCGTGATCTTGACGGTATAGTCGTCAACCTTCTCGACCGACTTGAGCAGCTTCGGCATGCCCATGTCGTTGAAATAGGAATGGTTCGAACTGGTCACCTTGAAATAGGGACTGTCTGATTTCCACTGCCGGTCGATCGCAAACAGAACGTCATCGGCGTTGAAGTCGCGCGTCGGCTTGAAATTGGCGTTGGATTGCCACTTCACACCGTGCCGCAGATGGAAGGTGTAGACCGTGCCGTCCGGCGAAATGTCCCATTTCTCCGCGAGGCCAGGGACGACCTTGGTGGTGCCCCGCTCGAAATCGACGATGCGGCTGTAGATCTGGCTGTTGGCGTCGAACGAGGTGCCGGTGGTGTTGACCCCGGGATAGAAATTCTCGGGGCTGCCTTCTGAACAGAAGACCAGCGTCTTAGCCCCCAATGGGGTCGATATCAGAAGTGTCAGAGCGGCGATCACCCGCAGCGAACAATGCTTTGTCATTGAAGCCCCCTCGTCCGGCGCGACGCGCGGTTCTCTATCGTGTCCAGGCAATATTAACGCAGCCAGGCGAGGCCGTCATCGGTAATTCGACCCGGACGGCTTATCGAAAGGACGCGGAATGGGCATTATTGCAGGTTCCTCGGTCGCCCGCGTCAAAACCGCATGGAGACGATGCGTCGTTGAGGCGCGCTTAGATGCAGGTATTTACCGGGTCGCAAGAGCTTGAGCGACCAAGGACGTTCGAATAGGCGGCCGTTGACTAACCAGACGACTGCCGAATATCGTAATCGGGTAGCGTCGTAAGCAAGGTCGGGGGGCGATCATGCTTAAGTTCTGTCTGATGCTGGCTGCACTTTGTCTGATTTCGTCGCTTGAGCCCGTTTTTGCGCAGAGCGATGCGCAAAGTAAATGCGTGAACGCCTGCGCCCAATTTTGTGGCAACAGGGCTACAGCGAAAAGCACGGATTGCCTGAGCAGGTGCACGCGCAACAAATGCCAGAAATCAAACTAGACCATCTTGCCTCAGGGCGAAGTGGACAGGCTCCTGACTTTGATGTGCGCGCTCGTCGCCAGATCCCGGTCTTTGTTCCTCTGCTGCTTGGAGCGTTATCGTCAATAGCCGCGACGCTCGTTGCTCCTGCGCCGGCGCATGCCGAGATCCAATATCCCTGGTGCGCAGTTTACGGCGGCGGCATGGACGGCTTCAGCACCACCGTCTGCAGCTTCGACACCATCGAGCAATGCCAAGCGACGGTCCGGGGTCTCGGCGGGATGTGCCAGCCGAATTGGAACTATTCCGGTACGCCGCCCCGAACGGACGGTGGGCGCGTTCGTCGCGTTCGCTGAGCAGGCGGTCGGCGATCGAGACCATGCTGTCGTACGGTATACCCGCTTGTTCGTACGCGCCGTCGGGCCGTGTTTGCGCGCAAGTTGCACGCTAGCGGCAGGAATCCAAGGGATTGCCGCAGTGCCCGGTTACCGGTGTCGGCTCAAGTTGATAGTTGCCGAGATTGGCGCTAGGGACCTGCCTTGACCTGGGTCATAGCTTCGGCCCCTGCAACACCTTCCATTGCCCCGGCACTTTATTCCAAAGATCGTCGATGGCGCGTCCAAGGCACTGGCTTCTCGCGCTTGTCGTTCTGCTGATCGCCGTCGGCGTTGCGATTTCGATCTGGGCTTATCGCGCCGGCGTCACGCCGGAGATGCTGCAGACCTGGGTCGCGAGCCTCGGCATCTGGGCGCCGATCGGCTTCGTGCTGCTTTACGGCATAGCCACTGTCGCGGCGATTCCAGGTGGCATCTTCGACCTTACCGGCGGCGCGGTATTCGGCCCCTATCTCGGCAGCCTGCTCGATCTGATTGGCGGCACGCTCGGCGCGGCGCTGGCGTTTCTGGTCGCGCGCTACATCGCCCGCGACTGGCTCGAGGCCCGCGCCGGGCCGCGCTTGCAAAGCGTCATGCGCAGCGTTCATGAGGAAGGCTGGCAGTTCGTCGCCTTCGTGCGGCTGGTGCCGATCTTTCCCTTCAACGTCGTCAACTATCTGCTCGGGCTGACGCGCATCCCCTTCCATCATTATCTGGCCGCGACGGTGGTGTTCATGGCGCCGTCGACGGTCGCCTATACCTGGCTCGGCTTTGCCGGCCGCCAGGTGATGGCAGGCGACACTCACCAGATCCGCTATGCCCTGATCGCGCTGGCGCTGCTCGGCGTACTGATCTTCGTGCCGCGCTTTGTATTCAGACGCGTTAAGGCCAGAACTGCTTCGTCGCGATCCGGGCCCCTTCCGCCATAGCCGCGAGCTTGGCGAAGACCACGTCGGGATCGACCGCAGCCTGCCCCACCCAGGTGCCGTAGCCGCAGTCGGAGCCGGCGACGACGTTTTCGCGGCCGACGAGCCTGGCGTAATGGCCGATGCGCTGCGCGATCAGTTCCGGATGCTCGATGAAATTCGATTTCGATTCGATGACGCCGGGGATCAGCACCTTGCCGGCGGGCAGCTTCAGCGTCTCGAACAGCGTCCATTCATGGCCATGGCGCGGATTGGCGGCCTCGAACGAGATCGCGTCCGGCCGCGCCATGAACACGATGTCGATGATATCGGCAAGCGGCACGTCGAAATGATGCGGGCCCTCGTAATTGCCCCAGCAGACATGCATGCGCAATTGTTCCGCCGGAATGTTTGCGAGCGCGTGGTTGAGCGCCTCGATATGGAGCTGCGCACGCTTGCGGAAGTCGGCGAGGCTCAAGTTCGCATACTGGATGTGCCGTCCCATGCCGAGATCGGGACAATCGATTTGCAGGACGAAACCGGCCTTGGTCACGGTCTCGTATTCGTGGCGCATGGCGTCGGCGATCGCGTAGATGTAGGTCTCGAAGTCCTTGTAGTAGTCGTTGCGGAAGAACAGCGAGACGACGCCGGGCGAGGCGGCGCTCATGAAGCCGCCGCGCGCCGTAACGGCGGCAAGCGCCGCCTCGAGATTGTTAACATCGACCTTCGCCGCCTGCGCGTCGCGCACGCTGATCGGCGCATTGCAGGCCGGCGTCTTGCGCCGCGAGCGGCCGGGGTCACCGAAGACGCGCTGCTCCAGGCGCGGGAACTCGTGGATGTCCTGGTAAATGAAGGTATTGCCGGTACCGCCGAAGCCGGCGAGGCGATCCTTTACATAGGTCGCATAGCTCGGCTTCGACATTTCGCCGTCGTTGATCAGATCAACGCCGGCCACCGCCTGCTTTTTCACCACCTCAGCGACCGCCGCGCGCACACGCTCGGCCAACGCGGCCGCTTCTACCGGCACGCCTTCCTCCTTGGCGTACATGGTGCGGATCAGATCGTCCGGCCGCGGCAGGCTGCCGGTATGCGTGGTGAGAAAGCGATCGGTACTGCGTTGCATAGGTTCCCCCGAGGCGCGCGGACCCTAGCGCAGCCCCAATCCGCTCGCCAATATTGGGCAAGCCGCGTTGACAGGGCGGGGTGGGCTCACTAGAACCCCGGCCAACCCATTCATCCCCGAGATTGCCATGAAAGTCCGTAATTCGCTCAAGTCCTTGCGCGGCCGCCACCGCAATAATCGCCTCGTGCGGCGCAAGGGCCGGGTCTATGTCATCAACAAGACCAACCGCCGTTTCAAGGCGCGCCAGGGCTGATCTGGCGCTTACCCGCGCCATTCCGTTTCGCCGCAGATTTGCCTTACCCGGTGGAGAGACTAGACTTCACCGATGCGCCGTCGATTCCAACTCCTCGTCCTGGCCGCGCTGCTTGCCGCCGCGCCGGTCGCGTCCGCGACCGCCGCGCCGGAAGACCTTCCGCAGCCGCCGAAAAAACTGCCGTTTGTCCGCCACGGAGACCAGACGCATAACCTGGACTTCCTGTTCGGCGCGCTGAAGGCCGCTCCGGACGATGCGACCGCCAAGGCGGTCGAAGAGCGCATCTGGGCGGTATGGTCGGTTTCGCGCAGCGACACCACCAACCTGCTGATGAGCCGGGTCAAGGCCGCGATCGACAAGAAGGATCTCGACCTGGCGGTGAAGCTGCTCGACGCCGTGGTCAAGATCAAACCCGATTATGTCGAAGCCTGGAATCGGCGGGCGACGCTCTACTATATGAAGAAGGAATACGGGCGGGCGCTCCACGATATCGCCGAAGTGCTGCGGCGCGAACCGCGCCATTTCGGCGCGTTGTCGGGGCTTGGCCTTATTCTGCAGGATATCGGCGACGACAGGCGCGCGCTCGATGCCTATCGCCGCGCGCTCGATGTCTACCCGCGCCTGCAGAAAATCCCCGACTTGGTGAAGACGCTGTCGGAAAAGGTCGAGGGCCGGGACATTTAGTCCGGCGCGGTTTCCGCCCCGACATAGGCGATGCGCAACATATTGGTCGCGCCCGGCGTGCCCAGCGGAACGCCGGCGACGATGATCACGCGCTGCCCGGCCTTGGCGAAGCCTTCCTTGAAGGCGATGCGGCTTGCGCGCTCGACCATGTCGTCCTGGTCGTGTGCGTCCTCGGTGATGACGCAATGCACGCCCCAGACCAGCGACAGCCGCCGCCCGGTGGCAATGCTCGGCGATAGCGCCACGATCGGCGGTTTCGGCCGCTCGCGCGCCATGCGCAGGCCGGTAGAGCCCGACGAGGTCCAGCAGATCACAGCGGCGAGATCGAGCGTGTCGGCGATTTTCTGGGCTGCGTCGGCAATGGCGTCGGCGCCGGTGGCTTCCGGCGGCGGCCGCTGCGCGCTGATGATGGCGCGGTAGGTCGGGTCGTTTTCGACCTCCTCGGCGATACGGTTCATCATCGCCACCGCCTCTGCCGGATATTGCCCGGCCGCCGATTCCGCCGACAGCATCACCGCGTCGGCGCCTTCGAAGATCGCCGTGGCGACGTCGGACACTTCCGCGCGCGTAGGCACCGGTGACTGGATCATCGATTCCAGCATCTGCGTCGCCACCACCACCGGCTTGCCGGTGGCCCGGCCCATGCGCGTCATCTGCTTTTGCACGCCGGGCACTTTTTCCAGCGGCATTTCGACGCCGAGGTCGCCGCGCGCCACCATCAGCGCGTCGGCCAGCTCCAGAATTTCGTCGAGGCGATGCACGGCCTGCGGCTTTTCGATCTTGGCCATCACCGCGGCGCGGCCGCGGGTGATCTTCTTGGCTTCGGCGATGTCTTCCGGCCGCTGGATGAAGGACAGCGCCACCCAATCGATGCCGGTCTCGAGCGCCGCTTCGAGATCGGAGCGGTCCTTGGCGGCCAACGCCGAGAAGGGAATCGTCGAGTCCGGCAGGCTCACGCCCTTGCGGTCGGACAACTTGCCGCCGACCTCGACGCGGGTCGTCATGCGCCTGGGCTCGGCCGCGGTGACGGTGAGCCGTACCTTGCCGTCGTCGAGCAGCAGCGTGTGGCCGGGCGCGACGGCGGCAAAGATTTCCGGATGTGGCAGGAACACGCGCGTCGTGTCGCCGGGCGCCGAATCTGCATCGAGCGCGAAGGCGTCGCCCTTTCGCAGCACAACCGAGCCGCCGGCGAAAGTGCCAAGGCGCAGCTTCGGCCCCTGCAGATCGACCAGGATGCCGATCGGCCGGCCGCTGTCCTGTTCGGCGCCGCGTATCGCCGCCACCAATTCGCGCATGCGGTCATGGCTGGTGTGGCTCATATTGATGCGGAACACGTCGACGCCGGCGGCAAAAAGCCGCGCGATCATCTGCGGATCGGA
>DATJYA010000326.1:0-3099 GCA_035499835.1 Pseudolabrys sp. | reverse complement strand
GCGGTCGGCCATCTTCTGCAGCGTCAGGCGGATGTCCTCGAGGCTGATCTCCTTGCCGACGATGTAGAACGGCATGGTGGGGAAGCGGTCGTGCATGTTGCGCATCACCCGCGACAGCACGGTGCCGTCGCCGACGCCGGCGTCGAACACGCGCACCGCCGGCGGCCGCGGATGGATGCTGGCGAGCTCCATGCCGACGCGATTGGCGATTTCCCATTTCTCGCTACAGGTGTTCACGAACAGCAAGTATTTCTGCCGGTTGTCGAAGAAGCGGAAATTGCGGCTGGGGTCGTCGCTGGCCTGCCCGGAGGCGACCGGCGGCGCCGGCGGCGCGATAACGGGCAAAGCCGACGGCGGCGCGTCGAACAGCATGCGGCGGCGGGCCGGCGCAGCATCGGTCGAACGCGCCATGAAATTGCGGATGCGTTCGAGCGTGTCGGTGGTGATGCGGCCGCCATTGCGCAGGCGGCTGGCCAGTTTGCCGTCGTTCACCGCGCGGCGGCCGAAGGTGGATTCTGCGAGCCCTCTGCGGCGGCAGAATTCGCTGATCTCTTGCAATATTTGCTCGTTCATTGGGCGTTCCCTGACCAATTCTTGCGGTCGGCTCTCGCGGCCGTTTCGACGTGCAGCCAAGCAAGCCGGCCCTCAATCGTCAATCTATGAACTCGCGTTGGGAAAGATGGGCAACAAAAGTGGGCAACTTTCCACCGGGACAAATAAGCCTGAATACAGCAAATTAAAGAGAGGTCTCGGCCGAAAAATATTTTTTATGCATCAAAATATTGGGAAATTGCCCACCTTCGCCAGTGCGATTGTGGGCTAGATGGGCGCCGCAGGCGGCCAGCTAAGATATTCAGATGTCGAAGAAAACCGTTTCGTTGTCGCCCTGGACGCGGATGTCGAAACGGTAGCTCGGTTGACCGCCGCGCGTCTCCTTGTGGGCAACGAGCGTCTGTCGCCGGTCGGCGGGAACCAGATCGAGGACCGGATCGGCGCCGTTCGCCGCTTCGTCGGCAAAATAAAGCCGCGTATAGACCTGCCGCAGCATGCCGCGCGAGTAGATGCAGAACACGATATGCGGCGCCTGCATCTTGCCGTTCGGCCCCGGCACCGCGCCTGGCTTGATGGTGTCGAAACCGTAGGCGCCGTCCTTGTCGGTCGCCGAGCGGCCGAAGCCCTTGAACTTGGCATTCGGCCGCGCCCGGGTGTCGGCGGGGCTGGCGTAGCGGCCTTGCCCGTCCGCCTGCCAGATCTCGATCATGGCGTCGTTGATCGGCAGCCCGTCGCCGTCGAGCACGCGGCCCTCGATATGGATGCGCTCGCCGGTCGCGTCAGGCGTTACCAGATTGTCGGTGACGGTTTCCTTCCAGCTATAGGTGCCGTTGGGATCCCATTTGGCGCGGCCCTTGGGCGTGAGGCCATAAGCGAAAAACGGACCGACGGTCTGTGAGGGCGTGATTTCGGACATTGATGAGCTTTTCTTATGAGTGTTTGTCTTCGTCGAGCGGCGTCGCTTCGCGCCCGCGCAGCACGATGTCGAAGCGGAAGCATAGCGCCCAGTCGGGAATGGTGTTCTCCAGATCGAAACTGGAGATCATACGGTTGCGCGCTTTCTCGTCGGTCACCGAATTGAAGATCGGGTCGAACGGGAACAGGTAGTCGCCGGGAAAATACATCTGCGTCACCAGCCGCGACAGGAACGAGTGGCCGAACACCGAGAAATGGATGTGGTTCGGCCGCCAGGCATTGTGGTGATTGCCCCACGGATAGGCGCCGGGCTTCACGGTGATGAACTTGTAATAGCCGTTCTTGTCGGTGACGGTGCGGCCGGCGCCGGTGAAATTCGGATCGAGCGGCGCCGGATGCTGGTCGACGATGTGCACGTAGCGGCCGCAGGCATTGGCCTGCCAGATTTCCACCAGCGTGTCGGGCACCGGCCGCTTGTCCTCGTCGAGCACCTGGCCGTGGACGATGATGCGCTCGCCCAGAGGTTCGCCCTTGTGCTGCTTGGTCAGGTCGTTGTCGTATTCCTCAATCGCATCGTGGCCGTAAACCGGGCCGGTCAGCTCCGACAGCGTATGCGGCACCACGATCAGCGGCCGCGACGGCGAGCGTTTCACCGTCGAGCGGTATTCCGGCGACAAATGCCTGGGATAAACGCTGAGACTCTCCCGGGGGTAGATCAGCGACATTTTCTTGTCCTTGTTGTTGTCCTTCAAGCTCTCAAGATACCCGTTCGACCGCCAGCGACACGCCCTGCCCGACACCGACGCACATGGTGGCGAGCCCGAGCCTGCCGCCGCGCTCGTGCAGCCCGTGCACCGCCGTCAACGCCAGCCGCGCGCCCGACATGCCGAGCGGATGGCCCAATGCGATCGCGCCGCCATGCGGATTGACGTGCTCGGCATCGTCCGCCAATCCAAGCTGGCGCAGACAGGCTAGCGACTGCGAGGCGAAGGCTTCGTTGATCTCGATCAAATCATAGTCACCGATCTTGTGCTGGAGGCGCGCCAGCAGCTTGCGCGTCGACGGCACCGGGCCGATGCCCATGATGCGCGGCGGCACGCCCGCCGAGGCCATGCCGAGGATGCGCGCCCGCGGCGTGAAATCGTGCGCCTTCACCGCCGCTTCCGAGGCGATGATGAGCGCGGCGGCGCCGTCATTGACGCCGGAGGCATTGCCGGCGGTCACGGTGCCGTCCTTGCGGAACGGCGTCTTCAGCTTGGCAAGTTGCTCGATCGAGGTGTCCGGGCGCGGATGCTCGTCGCGGTCGACCAGCAGCGGCCCCGCCTTGCCGCCCGGCGCCTCCACGGGCGCGATCTCGGTGGCGAAATAACCGCGGCTTTCCGCTTCGCCGGCGCGCTGCTGCGAGCGCAGCGCGAACTGATCCTGGTCGGCGCGGGTGACCTGGAATTCCGCGGCGACGTTCTCGCCGGTTTCCGGCATGGAATCGACGCCGTATTGCGCCTTCATCAGCGGATTGATGAAGCGCCAGCCGATGGTGGTGTCGTAAATCTCGGCCTGGCGCGAGAAGGCTTCGGCGCTCTTGCCCTGCACGAAGGGCGCGCGCGTCATCGACTCGACGCCGCCGGCGATGGC
>DATJYA010000325.1:0-3091 GCA_035499835.1 Pseudolabrys sp. | reverse complement strand
CTTCAAGAATTCGGTGATGACGGTGCGCGACCCCAACGGTCTGCCGATCCTCGCCAGGGACGAGCACATGCGTCCGACGACGACGATGCAGTCGCTCGCCGCGCTGCAGCCGTCCTTCGTGCAGATGGGCGAGATGGGTGGGTTCGATGCGGTGGCGGTGCAGAAGCATCCCGACATCGAAACGATCAACCATGTGCATACGCCGGGCAATTCCTCCGGCATCGTCGATGGCGCCGCGGCCGTGCTCATCGGCAGCAAGGCCGCCGGCAAGGCGGCCGGATTGAAGCCGCGCGCGCGCATCAAAGCTTTCGCCAATATCGGTTCGGAGCCGGCGATCATGCTTACCGGGCCCGTCCCGGTCACCGAGAAGGCGCTGAAGCGGGCCGGCATGAAGAAGAAGGACATCGACCTGTGGGAGCTCAACGAAGCCTTCGCTTCGGTGGTGCTTCGCTACATGCAGGCGCTCAACATTTCGCACGACAAGATCAACGTCAACGGTGGCGCCATCGCCATGGGTCATCCGCTCGGCGCCACCGGCGCCATGATCCTCGGCACCGTGCTCGACGAACTTGAGCGGCGCGATCTGGAAACCGCGCTGGTCACGCTGTGCATCGGCATGGGCATGGGCACGGCGACGATCATCGAGCGGGTGTGAGCTTGCTTGTCCCGGACGCGATGCAGCGCGTAGCGATGCAGCGCAGATCCGGGACCGTTGCGGATTCAATGCGATCCCGGGTCTGCAGCGCACCACTTCGTGCTGCGCTGCGCCCGGGAAAAGACGAAGGGGCGCAAATGCCGAAGATCGATATCGCCAAAGTGCCGGTCGACACCGCGACCAACTATCCGCCGCCGTATCACAAGGCGGTGGAAGGCCGTTCGCGCAAGCGGCTCGGCCGCGCCGCCGGCCTCGACCAGTTCGGCGTCAATGTCTGCACGCTCAGGCCCGGCGCCGCCTCGTCGCAGCGCCACTGGCACGAGAACGAGGACGAATTTGTCTATGTGCTCGAGGGCGAAGTAGTGCTGTGCGAGGACGGCGGCGAAACCGTACTCAGGCCCGGAGATGCGGCCGCCTGGAAGGCCGGCGTCGCCAACGGCCACTGCCTGATCAACCGCTCGAGCCGCGATGCCATCATTATGGAGGTCGGCAGCCGTGCCGCCGCCGAGCGCGCGCATTATTCCGAGGTCGATCTGGCGTTCGAGCGCAGCGACAAGGGCGTGCGCGTCACCCACAAGAACGGCGAGCCGTATTGAGATGAGCCGGAGCGCTGCCCCGAACTCAGGCGTGCTCCCTCTCCCCCATAGCCCGTCGAAGACGGGCGTAAACGCCCTTTACGGGGAGAGGGTTGGGGTGAGGGGGTTCAGGACTCTCGATGGTTTGCAACCACTCACCCGACGCGCTTCGCGCGTCGACCTCTCCCTATGGGAGAGGTGAAACGGAGCAAGAGACAAGCCCATGACCAATTTCAAAGTCGACGTCGATGGCGACGGCATCGCGCTCGTCACCTGGGACATGCCCGGCCGTTCGATGAACGTCATCGATGGCGGGGTGACCGAGGAACTCGCCGGCATCGTCGAGAAGGTGGCGGGCGACGCCGCCATCAAGGGCGCTGTCGTTACCTCGGGCAAGGATGCGTTCTGCGCCGGCGCCGACCTCACGGTGCTCGAAAAAATGGCCGCCACCTATGCCGGCCTGCTCAAGTCGAAAGGCGAGGAAGCCGCCAACCAGATGGTGTTCGACGAGAGCCGCAAGCTGTCGCAGCTCTATCGGCGCCTCGAAACCAGCGGCAAGCCGTGGGTCTGCGCGCTCAACGGCACCGCCATGGGCGGCGGCTTCGAGCTCGCGCTCGCCTGTCACTACCGCGTCGCTTCCGACAATCCGAAGACGCGGCTCGGCCTGCCCGAGGTCAAGGTCGGCCTATTTCCCGGCGCCGGCGGCACCCAGCGTGTCGCGCGCATGCTGCCGCCCGCCGACGCGCTGCAATTCCTGCTCAAGGGCGACCAGCTCAAGCTCGACCGCGCCAAGGCGATGAAGCTCGTCGATGCGGTGGTGCCGCAGGCCGATCTCATCAAGGCCGCCAAGGACTGGATCAAGGCCGGCGGCAAGCCGGTCAAGCCCTGGGACGAGAAGGGTTTCCGTCTGCCCGGTGGCGCCGTCTATTCCAAGGCCGGATTGATGACCTTCCCGGCGGCGAATGCGATCTACCGGCGCGAGACCTACGACAATTATCCGGCGGCGCGCGCCATCCTGCAGGTGGTCTATGAAGGCCTGCTGCTCGACATGGATACGGCGCTGCGCGTCGAGTCGCGCTGGTTCACGACCATCGTGCGCTCGCCGCAAGCCGCCGCGATGATCCGCTCGCTGTTCGTCTCCATGCAGGAACTGAACAAGGGCGCGCGGCGCCCGCCAAATGTGCCGGCCACGAGCCTGAAGAAAATCGGCGTGGTCGGCGCCGGCTTCATGGGCGCCGGCATCGCCCAGGTGAGCGCCGCGGCAGGGCTGCAAGTCGTGCTCATCGACCGCGACCAGGAGACCGCCGACAAGGGCAAGGCCGGCCTGCACAAGGCGCTGAGCGACCGCGTGATGAAGGGCCGCATGAAAGGCGCCGAGCGCGACGAACTGCTGGCGCGCATTACGCCGACGCCGGACTACAACGCGCTGAAGGACTGCGATCTGGTCATCGAGGCCGTGTTCGAGGACCGCAAGGTCAAGTTCGACGTCATGAAGAAAATCCAGGACGTGATCGGCGATGGCGCCATCCTCGGCTCGAACACCTCGACGCTGCCGATCACCTCGCTGGCCGCCGAATTCAAGGATCCGGCGCGCTTCGTCGGCATCCACTTCTTCTCGCCGGTCGACCGCATGATGCTGGTCGAGCTCATTCTCGGCAAACAGACCGGCCACAAGGCGCTCGCCGTCGCGCTCGATTACGTGCGCGCGATTCGCAAGACCCCGATCGTGGTCAACGATTCGCGCGGCTTCTACACCTCGCGCGTGGTCGGCACCTATCTGCGCGAAGGCCACCTGATGCTGATGGAAGGCGTGCCGGCGGCGATGATCGAGAATGTCGGCCGCATGGCCGGCATGCCGGTC
>DATJYA010000324.1:0-7945 GCA_035499835.1 Pseudolabrys sp. | reverse complement strand
GAGGATACGACAATGGCCACCGTGCAAGAACTGAAGGCGACGGTGCGCCCGAAAGCCGGCAAGGGGGCCGCGCGGGCAGCACGTTATTCCGGCAAAGTGCCGGGCGTCATTTACGGCGAGAACAAACCCCCGGTGCTCGTGTTCATCGAGCACGACGATTTGCGCAAGCGCATCTACGCCGGGCGCTTCCTCACCACGCTCTATGAGCTCGACGTCGAGGGCGAGAAGCACCGCGTGATCCCGCGCGACTTCCAGCTCGACGTCATCAAGGACCTGCCGATGCACGTCGATTTCATGCGCGTGTCGGAAGGCTCGACCATCCGCGTCAAGGTCGCGGTCAAGGTGCTCAACGCCGACCAGTCGCCCGGCGTCAAGCGCGGCGGCGCCGTCAACATCGTTACCCACACCATCGACGTGATGTGCCCGGCGGAGTCGATTCCCGAGGCGATCGAGGTCGATATTTCCAGCCTGGAGATCAACCACTCCAAGCACCTGAGCGACGTGAAGCTGCCGCCGAATGTGAAGGTCATCGCCCGCGATGACATGACGCTGGTCACGGTGGTGCCGCCCTCCGGTTACGCCGAAGAACTGCGTGCTGCCGCCGAAGCGGCTGCCGCGGCCGCCGCTGCTGCTGCTGCTGCTGCCGAAGCCGGTGCTGCTCCCGCCGAAGGTGCCGCTCCCGGTGCCGCGGCTGCTCCTGCGGCCGGTGCCGCTCCCGCCGCGGGCGCTGCGCCTGCCGCTGCGGCCAAGCCCGAGAAGAAGTGAGGCTTTGCTGGCGCATGATCGTGTCCGAAAACCGTTTCCCGGTTTTCGGGGTCATGCGCTAGCGCGCCGCTTCACACAGGTCGGAATTATCCGAATAGGACGGCGACGCCGGTGACGCCATGCTGCTTTTTGTCGGCCTCGGCAATCCCGGTCCGCAATATGTCGGCAACCGGCACAATATCGGCTTCATGGCGGTGCAGGCGATCGCGCGCCGCCATGACATCACGCCGTGGCGAAGGCGGTTCCAGGGCGTGGCGGTGGAAGGCGCAATCGGCGGCGAGAAAATCCTTCTGCTGCTGCCCGGCACCTACATGAACGAGTCGGGTCGCGCGGTGGCGGAGGCGACGCATTTCTACAAGCTGGAGGTCGGCCAAGTCGTTGTCTTCCACGACGAGGCCGAGCTGTCGCCGGGCAAGGTGCGGGTCAAGAAGGGCGGCGGCAATGCCGGCCACAACGGCCTGCGTTCGATCACCGAGCATATCGGCAACGACTACATCCGCGTCCGCCTCGGCGTCGGCCATCCGGGCAGCAAGGAGCTGATGGAACGTTACGTGCTGCAGAATTTCATCAAGGATGAGGTACCCATGGTCGAGGCGCTGTGCGACATCGTCGCCGACAATGTCGGGCTGCTGATCGAGGGCAAGGATTCAAGCTTCCAGAACAAGGTGTATCTCGCCATGAGCGCCAAGGGCTTCGGCGCCGGCGCGGAAACCGAAGCGGACAAAGACTGATTCCATGGGTTTCAAATGCGGCATTGTCGGCCTGCCCAACGTAGGCAAGTCGACGCTCTTTAATGCGCTGACGCAGACCGCGGCGGCGCAGGCGGCGAATTATCCGTTCTGCACCATCGAGCCGAATGTCGGCGAGATCGCGGTGCCCGATCCGCGGCTGGAAAAGTTGGCCACGCTCGGCAAATCGGCCGAAATCATTCCGACGCGCATCACCTTCGTCGATATCGCCGGGCTGGTGCGCGGCGCCTCGAAAGGCGAGGGGCTCGGCAACCAGTTTCTCGCCACCATCCGCGAGGTGGATGCCATCGTGCATGTGGTGCGCTGCTTCGAGGACCCGGACGTCACCCATGTCGAGGGCAAGATCGATCCGATCGCCGACATCGACACCATCGAGACCGAGCTGATGCTTGCGGACCTCGACAGCCTGGAAAAGCGCGTCGACGCGCTGGAGAAGAAGGCCAAGGGCTCGGGCGAGGACGCCAAACTCGCCAAGGAGCAGCTCGATCTCATCAATCGCTCGCTCAAGCTGCTGCGCGAGGGTAAGCCGGCGCGCATGGTCGAACGCAAGCTTGAGGAGGAAAAGCTGTTCCACTCGCTCGGCCTGCTCACCTCCGCGCCGGTACTCTATGCCTGCAACGTCGAGGAAGCTTCCGCCGCGACCGGCAACGAGTTTTCGAAGCGGGTCGAGGCGCGCGCCAAGGAAGAGGGCGCAGTCGCGGTGGTGATCTCGGCCAAGATTGAATCGGAGATCGCTACGTTGCCTGCGGCCGAACGCGCCGAGTTTCTCGAGGCTGTGGGGCTGAAGGAAACCGGGCTCGACCGCCTGATCCGCGCCGGCTACGCGCTGCTGCATCTGGTGACCTATTTCACCGTCGGCCCGAAAGAAACGCGGGCCTGGACGGTGACGCAAGGCACCAAGGCGCCGCAGGCCGCCGGCGTCATCCACTCCGATTTCGAGCGCGGCTTCATTCGTGCCGAGACCATCGGCTACGACGATTTCATCGCCAACGGCGGCGAGGCCGGAGCCCGTGACGCCGGCAAGCTGCGGCTCGAAGGCAAGGACTACGTGGTCGCCGATGGCGACGTGCTGCATTTCAGATTTGCGACGTGATAGAAATTGTCATGGCCGGGCTTGTCCCGGCCATCCACGTCTTTGCCACTAATAGCGGTAAGACGTGGATGCCCGGCACAAGGCCGGGCATGACCAGTGTAGAGTGCTGCGATGCCGAAATATTACTGGGAAGACTTCAAGCCGGGCGCGGTCGCCATTTACGGACCGCGGCTGGTGACACGCGAGGAAATCGTCGCTTTCGCCGCCGAATTCGATCCGCAGCCGATGCATCTCGACGAGGCGGCGGCGAGCGCGACGCTGCTCGGCGGCCTCGCGGCGTCGGGCTGGCATGTCTCCAGCCTGATCATGCGCATGATGGCGGACGGGTTCATCGTCGACTCGAGCTCGATGGGCGGGCCCGGCGTCGAGGAAATGCGCTGGCTGATGCCGCTGCGGCCGGGCACGCAAATCCGGCTGCGCGCAACCGTGCTGGAAAGCCGGCCGTCGAAAAGCCGGCCGGAGATGGGCCTTGCCAAATTCCGCTACGAGATGCTCGACGACGCGGACAACGCCATCGCCACCATGGTGGCCACCGCGATGTTCGGACGCCGCGAGAGCGCGCCATGAAATACTTCGAGGATATCCGCGTCGGCGATCGCCATGCGCTCGGCCGCCATACCTTCACAGCCGACGATATCAAGGCCTTTGCGCAGCGCTTCGACCCGCAGCCTTTCCACATGGACGACGCAGCAGCGGAAGCATCGCATTTCTGCGCGCTTTGCGCCTCCGGATGGCACACCGCCGCGATATGGATGCGGCTGATGGTCGCGCATCGCCGCCGCGAAATCGAGGCGGCGCAGGCGCGCGGCGAACCGGTCGCCGGCGTCGGTCCGGCGCTTGGTTTCCGCGATCTGAAATGGGCAAAGCCGGTCTATGTCAACGACACCATCGATTACGCCAGCGAGGTGATCGAAAAGCGCGTCTCCGAGAGCCGTCCCGGGCTTGGGCTGATGAGCGTCCTGTCGACGGGCGTGAACCAGAATGGCGAGACGGTCATCTCCTTCGTCAGCACGACCTTTGTCGAGCGCAGGCCGGATCGGCCCTAGCGCGGCCGTCGGCGGCGCTGCTGAAAAAGCTCGCCGAAGATGTCGAGCCGCCGATCACTCGCGCAACCGGGCAAACGCATCGCCACGCTTCGCGCCAGGCTGCAATTGCCCGGTGAGCCGCCGAAACAGGTTGTGCGGTGGAACCCGGCGCGGAACGCATTTCATCTCCTCGCGTTGCACTCGGTCGAAACCGACAGGAGGAGGAACTCATGGCACAATTTCGCCACGCCACGATCGCCTTGGCGCTGCTTGCGGGGACGAGTGCGGCGAGCGCGCAGACCACCGTGATCACGCGCGAACCGGTGGAGACGCAAACCGTCGTCACCACGCAGCCGACGCTGGTGCTGACACCACAGCAGCGGCAGACCATCTACCGCGACATCGCGCGTGAACGTGTCGTTCCGGCGCCGGGCACCGTGACCTATTCGGTCGGCACGCGAGTGCCGTCGGAGGTTCGTCTCTACAGCGTGCCGGATTCCGTCGCCGTCGAAGTCCCGGCGGTGAGACAGTACCGCTACATGATGGTCAACGGACGCGTTGTGCTCGTCGATCCCGCAACCAGCGAGGTGGTTGCCGAGCTGGCCGATTAGCAAACGCATTGGTGCTATGACTTAGCGCGCACGGCCCGGTGTCGAAATGCCGGGCCGTTGCGCGGTCTTACGGTCGGCATTTACTTTGCCGGTGTGTGGTATCGCCGTCAGGCGCGCGCCATACGCTGGATTTTCTTGGCGTTTCGGGCCATATTAGGCGCCAAGGAGCTAGTTATGTCGCTGATCAATTACCGCGCCCCATCCGAACTCTTTCCCAGCCGCAGCCGCAAATCCCGCCGACCCATCGGCTACAAGCGTTTCCCCACCGCGGCGGAGGCGATCCGTTTCGCCATCGAGGAGTTGCCCCCGGAATTGCTCCTCGGCGCCTATCTCGAGGTTGAAGAAAAGCGCTTTGATGGCAACGGCATCCGTCAGCTCTACGAGAGCGCCGACTACCCGCTGCCGCGTAAAGCGGCTGCTAACTAACTTCACCGCTATTTCCGATCTAAAACCGCAAATCCGCGCAAGGCGGTGCATAAGCCTTGTGATGGGATGGGACTCGCAACAGAGCTTGAGTAAGAGGACGATATGGCTGACCGAAATGGGCTGGGGATCATCGGCTTGATGCTGGGTGCGGCGACGCTGCTGGTTATGATTGCGGGCACTGTCGTGGTCGGCGATCATCTCACCGGCAAACTGCATATCGACGACGGAACGGGCACAGTCACGCTGCCCGCCGCGGCGCGCTGATTTCAAATACTGAAATTTTCCACCGGTCTGTAAAAAAGCCCCGCGTGAGCGGGGCCTTGAGTTTTCGGGAGGAGGCTCGAGGCCGCGCCGGCCACTGTTCGCAGCGGTCGCGACGGTCATTGAGCCGCTGCGACGGCGCGGCCAACTCCGAACCCCAGCACAATAGGATCGCCGGCCGCGGCCGCGGAGGTGCCGGGTTCCGCTATCCCGGCAATCCACAGTTGTTGGTGGTGCCGGCGCCGACCTGGCGCGATCAGGAAATCTTGCGCGGGAAATTGGTCGGGCCGCTGCGCCATTGTGTCAGGCTGTCGGCGATGACCTTCATCGACGTCGTCGCCGCGTGGCTCAAGCTGGCATAGCTGGAAATTTCGCGAGTGACGCGCTCGCCCTCGCTGCGCAGCATCTCGCGCACCGCCTGCAACTCGAGGATGACGCGGTCGATTTCCTCCATCGAGGCACCGGACACGCGGCGGATCAGCGCATTCAGGTTTTCCGCCGCTTCGCCGCTGGCGGCCGGCACCAATTCCGTTTCCGCCCGCGGCTTGCGCAGATAGGCGACATCGCGGCGCACGAATTCGCGGATCTGGCCCTCGAAGGCGGTGGTCGCCTGATCGATATCGTTGGCAATTTCCGCCTTGACGTGTTTTGGAGCGAACTCTTCCGGGCCGGACCTAGTCCCGCCAGCCGCGTCTGAACCTAGCCACTCGGATCTGATCGCCGTCATGATCGACTCCTGCTTGCGCATGACGCTGCGCTGACGCCCCCCCGCGGACGGATTGCCGCACGGGATTGGGGCGCCTCTGCGGCAGGCTGTGGGCGGATTTAGGGTCGGCTACCAGTTCAGCTTGAAACCGGCGGTGATGCTCTTGCTGCTGGTCGGTTCGCCGACGTCGTTGACCGACGTGGTCACATGCAGCGGGCCGTAGACCTTCTGGTCGGCGCTGAACGTATTGTGCGTCACCGGATCGACGCTGCTGGTGACGACGCCGGCGGAAAGGCTGGTGCCGGTCGGCAGCACGTCGAATTTGAGCTTCTGCTCGTTACCCCAGATCTGCGTCGGCGCGGCGGGGGTCGGCGGCAGCGCGGCCAACAGCGGCTCGCTGGAACCGGACGCGCTGCGCGCGCCGAGCGTATCGGTGACCGAGAACGTGTCCTGCAGCGTCACCGACAGCTTGCTGCCGATCGGCACGGCGTGATGCAGCGTGGTGCCGATCTTGCCCTGATCGGTGTCGGGATCGACGCGGGCCTCGAGCGCGGCGAGATTGGGCACGCCGACCGAGGCCCAGGCAGCGCCGGAATCGTAGGCATTCGTGCTTCCCGGCAGCGGTCGGCCCGGCACGTTGATGGACGACGGCGCCGGCGCGAGGTCGGCGCTGACCTTGGTCTCGACGTCGATCGGCAGCGGCGCGTTCACCGTGACGCTGCTGGAACCGTCCGGCTTGTCGGCGCGGTTGATGTCGAATCGCCTGCCGTCGCTATAGCCCGGCAGCCGCAACGGTTTCGCCGGCGCCGCGGCCAGAGCGGCCGGATCGAAGGTCAACGCGCTATCGAGCGTGAAGGCGCCGGGTGTCGGCAAGGCAAAGGGGGTGCCGGGCGGGGGCGTCGGGGTGTCGGCCGCATCGTCGGCTGACGACGCCTCGGCATAGGCGGTGCCGGGTGCCGCATTGCTTTGCGCATTGGCCGCGGCCGGCAACGCACAGGCGAGCACGCACAGCAGCGGCCAGAGGCGACGGACGGGCATGCGCGATGTTCTCCCCCACGTGCTCAACCGGCAAAAGCCTGCACGCGCCCGGTTAAGCAATGCTTGCCCAAATCGCACGGAACTGGGGCAAAGATGTGAAATCACGCCCGGTTCCAATGCCAAATGGCTCGCATGAAAAAGATGAGGACGAAGCCGCGGCGCATTTTGCCCGGCGGTTCCATCTGCTAAGACAACCTTGCTGCAGACATCGACGCGAATAGGCGCGTGCAACAGTAACCCGCGCCGCCGCGTTGGAACTTCAGCCGACGGAGATGTCCATGCCCGCGCTGCTGCCCGTTCTGCTCCTAGGCTCGCACATCATTCTCGTCGCCGATCCGGTGCCGCGCTTCGACGCCAATGTCAGTTGCCGCTCGGCGGGCGCCAGTTCGGTGATGGGGCCGGGCTCCGGCACGCGCAGCGTCGAGGCCTGCGAACAGGACGAAACGGACGCGCGCAACAAGCTGGAGCAGGAATGGAGCGGATTCAGCTCCTCCGAGCAGGCGCGCTGCACGCGGCTGACGACGCTGGGCGGCAGCCCGAGCTATGTCGAGCTGCTCACCTGCCTGGAAATGGCGAAAGACGCCCAGAAGCTTCCGGAGGCCGACCGGATGGGCGACGACAAACTTCCCAGCCGCTGAGCGGCGTTACTTCTTGCCCGGCGGATTGCCGTAAGGACTGGCGGACGTGCCCTGCATCTGCGCCAGCTTGTAGGCGGACATCTGCTTGGGCTTGTCCTTGTCGGCCTTCGGTTTCTTCTTTTCCTTGGGAACGCGCATCTGACCCTTCGCCATGACGGCCTCCTCGATCTGCGACGGCTCTATGGTGATACGAGGCGGAACGCGCCGCAAGGGCGTCGGCGGTATTTCCCCGGCCGGGCGGCGGCAACGCTCAAGTCCCCGGCTTCAAGTCCTGGCTTCAAGTCTTGGCTTCAAGTCTTGGGTTTCGGCTTGGCGTCGGTTTTCGGGCCGCCGTCCGGCTTGGCCGCCGCGGCCGCCGCCGCACTCGACGATCCGGATTCGCCCTTCATCTTGGCCTCGATGCACTGGTCGACGACGTCGGCGCGATGATCGAGCGTCATGCGCGCGGCGTCTTTTTCCGTCGCCATCCAGCATTGCAGCGATGCTTCCTGATGCGTCAGCGGCTGCGCCGGAACGTCGCCCTGCGCCGAGGGGCCGCCGCCGGTGGTGTCGCAGCCGCCGAGCATAGCGCCGGACAGGAGCAGGGCGGCTAATGTCGCGGGCCGAAGCATGCGGGTGTGCATGATGAAAGCC
>DATJYA010000323.1:0-2403 GCA_035499835.1 Pseudolabrys sp. | reverse complement strand
CTGCGCCGCAAGCTTGTCGCGCTTGCGGATCGTCGCCGAAATGGTCATGGCGAAACCGTTCTCGACAAGCCGCGCGATCTCACCTTCGAGCCGGCCGAGGTGATCGACATAGGCGATGACGCGCTCGCCGGTCTTGCCCTGAACCGGCGCCATCAGCAGCATGCCGCCCGGCGACATATTGACGACCTGGCAGGGATATTCGCGCCGGTCGGACAGCATAAAGCGGCCCAACAGGTTGACCTTGACGCGCTGATGCCTCCGGCGTTCTTCCGCCAGCGGCAGGATTCTCGGCTTGGTCAGCGGCATTGCCATGGCGCGGCGGGCACTCTGGGACGATGATCCCGAACGACCACTGAGCCTATGGGAGGCATCGTTAATAGCGCGTTATCCGGCGTGTTCCTTTGACGCGTCGGTGCGGCCGCCGTCATAGACGGTGAACCCGTGACGCAACTGGCTACCGGCGGCAGGCGCCGCAAGGCGCGGAGCGGCGCGGTGGCCCCGTTCGGAGCCGAGATGGCGCACGGTGTTGATCTCGATCTCGGCGAGCGGCTTGGCGCCGATCCAGTAGGCCGGAGTCGTCGGCACAAGTACGCCCAGAATTCTGGTGCGCGACCGGTCGTTGCGGTCGAGCGGCAGCAGCAGCATCTCCAGATCCATCGTCGCGCCGTCCTCGGCGCGGCCGGTCAGCCCCATCACCACGCCCGCGGTCTCGGCGAGGACGCCGGCCAGCACATCCTCGATGCTCTCGCGCTTGTCGTCACGCCAGAGGCCGGTGACGGCCTCGCCCTTGAGTTCGCGGCAGAACAGCGCGCAAACGCGCGTGCCCGCCAGTCGGAATCGGAACTGGTCGGTGAAATCGATCGACAGCATGAACGTATCGCCGAGCGCGCTGCTGATGTGACCCGGATCGATATCGCCGCGGCTGGGCGCCGATCGGTTGCCGCGCCGTCCGTTCCAATAGTTAAATACTGCGCGCGTGGAAGCGTGTTTCATGACACCACCTGTTTCGTCGCGAGACGGTGCCGGCATCGATTGTGTCCCCCAACGGGACAGATGCGCCGGCATTTTGCCGCAACGGTCAGGTCGGAGCAGGGCACATGCCGCGCAGCCAAAAGCGGGCGCCGTCGGCGGCCGGGGCTTGGATTAGCGTTAAGGGCGCAATTGCGGCCGCGACCGCGGCGAGACGATGAACCCTGTCGTGGAACAGGGCGGTCCAAATTCGGCGAGATAAGCGTCGAAAGTCGGCTTTGTGCGGCGCGCCTGCCGGCATTGACTTGCGGCGAGGCGGCCGAGCGGCCAAGGTGCGCCAAAGTCAGGTCAAGTCCCGCCCGTGCAACGCGAACCGCTCTTCAATATTCCGCCGGTCGTCAGCTTTATCGTGGCGCTGCTCGTTGTCGTGCATGGCGTCCGCGTCGAGTTTCTGACGCCCGCGCAGGACCAGTATTTCCTGGATTTGTTCGCGTTCATCCCCGCGCGCTACGACAGTGCATTATTAATGGGCGAGATCCTGCCCGGCGGCTGGGGCGCCGATTTCTGGACCTTCGTCACCTATTCGCTGCTCCACGCCAACTGGATTCATCTTGGCGTCAACGTGGTTTGGTTCCTGCCGTTCGGTACGGCGGTGGCGCGGCGCTTTGGCCCGCTGCGCTTTCTCGCCTTCTTCGCCGTCACCGCTGCGGCCGGCGCGATGGCCCATCTGTTCACGCATGGCGAGGACAATTCCGCGGTGATCGGTGCCTCGGCTGCGATCTCCGGCACCATGGCCGGCGCCATGCGCTTTGCCTTTCAGCGCGGCGGCCCGCTGAGACCGTGGCGCGATGGCGTCGGCAATCCCTACCGCGTCCGCTCGATCCCACTTCGCTTCGTGCTCACCGATCCGCGTGTGCTCGGATTTCTTGCCGTCTGGTTCGGCATCAACATCCTGTTCGGCATCGGCGCCTCGCCTTTGACCGGCGGACAGCCGGTGGCCTGGCAGGCGCATATCGGCGGCTTTCTCGCTGGGCTGTTGCTTTTTTCCTGGTTCGATCCTCCCGATACGACGCATGGCGAATTTGCTGCATCGCCGCATTAGTTTTGCCGCTAACACGCTAAATTGCGTCCTGACCCTTGACGGAACCGGCCAAGCGGCAGGATCGTTCTTCTGAACCCGGAGTCGCGGGTCTCGAATTGCCTCCGGGTGTCAGGGAGGCTGCCATGAACGTCAAAGAAATTCTGGCCGCCAAGAACTCAGGAACAATGGGCGGCGAAGTCATCAGTATCGAACCGACCGTTGATCTCGAGGCAGCGGCTAAACTTCTGTCTGCCTATCGTATCGGCGCGCTGGTGATCCTCGGCGCCGGAGGCCATATCGCCGGAATATTGTCGGAGCGCGATATCGTCCGTGCCATTTCCGAACTCGGCGCC
>DATJYA010000322.1:0-4809 GCA_035499835.1 Pseudolabrys sp. | reverse complement strand
ACCCGGCGCTGGCGCACCGGCTCGACAAGGACACCTCCGGCTGCCTGGTGCTCGGCCGCCACCGCAAGGCGCTGGCGTTGCTCGGCAAGCTGTTCAAGCAGGGCAAGGTCGGCAAGACCTATTGGGCCGTGGTCGAAGGCGCGCCCGACGCGGACGAAGGCCGCATCGATCTGCCGCTCGGCAAGCTCGACGAAAGCCGCGGCTGGTGGATGAAGCCCGATCCGAACGGCGCGCCGGCGGTGACGACGTGGAAGGTGATGGGGCGATCGCATTTTATTGAGAGCGCGGCATCGGGAGGGACAGGGACGGGGGTCAATTCAAGCGCGGGGCCGGTTGCCACCCCCCACCCCAACCCTCCCCCTCAAGGGGGGAGGGAGCAGGCCGCGACAAGTGGCGCAGCCAAATCTCTTCAGCAGTTGACCTGGCTGGCGCTGGAACCGCTGACCGGGCGCACGCATCAACTGCGCGTCCATTGCGCCGAGATGGGTTGGCCGATCCTCGGCGACAATATCTATGGGCGCGCGCCACGCACCGGCGGGCCGATCCTGCATCTGCATTCGCGCGAGATCGTGGTGCCGATTTCCAAGAACAAGCCGCCGGCGACAATCACCGCACCGGTACCCGCGCATATGCGCGAGGCGCTCGGCCAATGCGGATGGAGGGATTTAAACGGCCAGCAATTGCCGGCCGTCATGGCCGGCGATGGAGAGATCGAGAAATAGTCCGGGCTCGACCGGCGCGGCGAGGCGCACCGGCGTGAACTGCTCGGTGCGGGCGATGCCGCCGCGCTCGGTGAGCACGCGGCGCTGCGCGCCGACTTCGGAGGCGAGATGTCGCCGTAACGCCGCCTCACCTTTTTCGCGCAACCGCCGCGCCCGTTCCTTGATGATGGTGTGGTCGAGTTGCGGCATGCGCGCCGCCGGCGTGCCCGGCCGTGGCGAAAACGGGAAGACATGCAGTTGCGTCAATCCGCAGGCGTCGACCAGATCGAGCGAGCGCGCGAACATATCCTCGGTCTCGGTAGGGAAGCCGGCGATGATGTCGGCGCCGAAGACGACATCCGGCCGCAGGGCGCGCACCCGTTCGCAGAAGCCGATGGCATCTTCACGCGTATGCCGCCGCTTCATGCGCTTGAGGATCATGTCGTCGCCAGACTGTAGCGATAGATGCAGATGTGGCATCAGCCGCGGCTCGGTAGCGAGCGCATCGAGCAGGTCGCGATCGGCCTCGATCGAATCGATGGATGAGAGCCGCAGACGTTCCACCTCCGGCACCTCGCGCAACATCCGTTTGACCAGCGCGCCGAGCCGAACGCCGTCCGCCTCGTAGCTGGTGATATCGACGCCGGTGAGCACCACTTCGCGATAGCCGCGCTCGCCGAACGTGCGCACTTGCGCCACCACATCGTCGACCGGCAGCGAGCGCGAATTGCCGCGGCCGAAGGGAATGATGCAAAACGTGCAGCGGTGGTCGCAGCCGTTCTGCACCTGCACGAAAGCCCGCGTATGGCCCTCGAGCGCATCGACCCGGTGCGGCGTCATCGTGCGCATCGTCATGATGTCGCCGACGGCGACGCGCGCGATGCCGGTCCAGGCCGCCGCGTCGAGCTTTTCCTCGTTGCCGAGCACGCGATCCACTTCGGGCATCGCGGCGAATTTGGCCGGCATGGTTTGCGCCGCGCAGCCGGTGACGACGACGCGGCGCTGCGGTTGCTCGCGTTTGATGCGGCGGATCGCCTGCCGCGCCTGGCGCACGGCCTCCGCGGTCACCGCGCAGGTGTTGACGACGACGGCATCCTGTCCTTGCGCCGCGCGCTTGATGACCTCCGACTCGACGACATTGAGCCGGCAGCCGAAGATGACGACATCGAGGCTCACGGCGCCGGTGCCTTCTCGAACAGCGCCGCGTCGAATTTTCCGGCAAATTCGAACTCGACCGGCCCGGTCATCAGCACATGGCCGTCGCTCTCGCGCCAGTCGACGGTCAATTCGCCGCCGGGCAGCGTCACCTTGACCTTGCGATTGGTGCGCTTGAGCCGCGCAGCAGCAACAGCAGCAGCGCAAGCCGCAGAACCGCAGGCCCTGGTGAGCCCGGCGCCGCGCTCCCAGGTGCGGATGACGATGGCGTCACGCGAGACGACGTGCGCCAGCGTGATGTTGGCGCGCTCGGGAAACATCGGGTGGTTCTCCAAGAGCGGCCCGAAGCGGTGCAGGTCATAGGCATTGACGTCGTCGACCCAGAAGATCGCGTGCGGGTTGCCCATGTTGACCACTGACGGCGAATGCAGCACCGGCTTGTCGATCGGCCCGATCTGCAGTTCGATGGCGCGCGTATCGCGGAACTCTTCGGCCAGCGGAATCTCGTTCCAGGCAAATTTCGGCACACCCATGTCGACGGTGAAGAGACCGTCGGTGCCCTTCCAGCAGTTCAAAATGCCACTCGTCGTCTCGAAGGTGAGCGCGCTCTTGCCGTTCTCTCTGGCCACCCACTCGGCGACGCAGCGCATGCCGTTACCGCAGGCGCCGGCTTCGGAACCGTCGTTGTTGTAGATGCGGATGAAGGCGTCGGTGCCCGGCGTGCGCGGCGGATAAAGCGCCATCAACTGATCGTAGGGGGCGCCATTCGGCCCCGCCGCCGCGCGCGCCTCGTCGGCGCTGATGGCGGCCGCGCGCGGGCGCAGATCGACAATGACGATTTCATTGCCGATGCCGTTCATCTTGACGAAGGGTTGGTTGGCGAGCGCGCCCATAAACGAAATCTAGATCGAATTGCCCGGGTTTCGCCCGGTTTATATGGCGAATGAACGCCGGTTGGCCAGAGCCCGTGCTAGAATGCCGCTTGCGCGCGCCGAATCGCCGGGATCGCCGCGCCTTAACAGGAGTCCAGCCATGTCGTTCCCCCGCCTGGCGGCATTCATCGCCGTTGGCGTCCTGTTCGCCGCTCCCGCGCAGGCGCAGAAGCCGGCGGACGACAAGATGCCGCCGATCACCGGGCCGGCGGCGCCGGCGCCGCTGCAGCCGGGCGATGCTTTCGGCAGCGAAGTGACGCTGCCGGAGCGCACCATCGTCTACATGCAGGGCCACAGCAATTGGGACACGGCCTTCGACACCATCGTCGACGCCTTCAAATCGCTCGACGAATATCTCGCCAAGCAGGGCATCAAGCCGAACGGCCCGGCGATGACCATCTACACCAAGACCGACGACAGCGGGTTCGACTTCCGCGCCGCCTTTCCCATCGCTGAGGCGCCGAAAGATGCGCCCAAGGGCGATATTGCGATTGGCCAGGCGCCGTCCGGCAAGGCGCTCAAATTCGTGCACCGCGGTTCCTACGATGCGATGGATTCCACTTACGAAGCGATCACCAATTATCTCGACGACAAGCAGCTCGAGGCCAAGGACCTGTTCATCGAGGAATATGTTTCCGATCCGGTGACCACCGATCCCGACAAGCTGGTGGTCGATGTGCTGGTGCCGATCAAATGAGACAGCGCATGATCCCAAAAAGTGGGAACCGGTTTTTGGAGAAGATCATGCGCAAACCAAGAACAATTTTGCTGCCAGGATTAATTTTCTTCGCGCTTGTCGCGACGCCGCCGGCGTTCGCCGCCGAGCATCTGGTGACGGTGACGGGCGAGGCGACTATTTCGGTCGCGCCCGACACCTCCATCATCCGCATCGGCGTCACCAGCCAGGGCAGGACCGCGCGCGAGGCGAGCGAAGCCAACGCCAAGCAGATGACGGGCGTGCTCGCCGCCATCAAGGGCGCCGGCATTGCCGACAAGGACGTGCAGACCTCGCGGTTGTCGCTGCAGCCGCAATACGATCCGAACAAGGCCGGCGCCGCGCACCTCACCGGCTTCCAGGTGACCAACCAGGTCACCGTCAGGATCCACGACATCGACAACCTGCCCGGCGTGCTCGACCGCGCCATCGCCGCCGGCGCCAATGAAATGTCGGGCATCGAATTCGTCGTCTCCGAGCAGTCGAAATTGCTCGACGAGGCGCGCGGCGAGGCGATCGCCGACGCCCATCGCAAGGCCGAGATTTACGCCCGTGCCGCCGGCGCCAAGGTCGGGCCGGTGGTCGCGATCAGCGAAAGTTCGCTGCCGGCGCCGCCCATTGCCATGCAGGCGCTGCGCGCGGGCAGCGTTCCGGTCGCGCCCGGCGAGCAGACGCTGCGCGCCCAGGTCTCGGTGAGCTACGAGTTGACGCCCTAGCCGCGCGGTGTCTTCAATTGGTGCGCGAGCAAGAGGCTTGCGACATGCCGAGCCGGGGCAGGATTTGCCGTACCGCGATTGGGGTGGCGGCCGCGCTTTGCGCGGCAACGATCGCCGTTGCCGCGGACGAAGCCGTGACCTTCGACAGCGCCCGCTATCTGGTCGGTGACCTGCAACAGCGGCTGGCGCGTGAGCGCGGCGAAACGGTGCAAGGCCCGCCCGCCGAGAAGATCATGGGCTATCTTTCGCGCCCGCCGGGCGACGGGCCGTTTCCGGCGATCGTGCATCTGCACGGCTGCGGCGGCCTCACAGCCCAGCGGCGCAAGTCCGACGCCGAGCAATTCACGCGCTGGGGCTATGTCACGTTGATGGTGGACAGCTTCGCCACGCGCGGCATTAACGACAATTGCCTCGGCGAGCGAATTCTGTCCCGCGACGCCGACGCAATAGGCGCGCTGATCTATCTGTCCAAACTGCCGTTCGTCGATCGGCAGCGCATAGCGGTCGTCGGCTATTCGCAGGGCGGCATGACCGTGTTGGCGATCGCATCGGATCAGCCGGTCGACATTTTCGCCGTGCCGCGCGGGCTG
>DATJYA010000321.1:0-8644 GCA_035499835.1 Pseudolabrys sp. | reverse complement strand
GCGGGCCCAAACAGGCCCGCGTTTGGTTTTTCAGACCCCGCGCCTGATCCCCTGTGGGAACCCGGTTTTCGGACCGAGATGCGCCAAGGAAACTGCAAATGAATCTGCGCAACGTCGCCATCATTGCCCACGTCGACCACGGCAAGACCACGCTGGTGGACCGGCTGCTGCAGCAGTCCGGCGTTTATCGCGCCAACGAGCGCCAGGTCGAACGCGCGATGGACTCAAACGACCTCGAGCGTGAACGCGGCATCACCATTCTCGCCAAGGCCGCCTCGGTCGAATGGAAGGGCACGCGCATCAACATCGTCGACACGCCGGGCCACGCCGATTTCGGCGGCGAGGTCGAGCGCATCCTCAACATGGTCGACGGCGCGCTGGTGCTGGTGGACGCCGCGGAAGGGCCGCTGCCGCAGACCAAATTCGTCGTTTCCAAGGCGCTGAAGATGGGGCTCAAACCCATCGTCGTCATCAACAAGGTGGATCGCTCCGACGCCCGCGCGACGCAGGTCGTCAACGAGGTGTTCGACCTGTTCGCCGCGCTCGATGCCAGCGACGAGCAGCTCGACTTCCCCATCCTCTACGGTTCCGCCAAGCAGGGCTGGATGGCCAAGGACCTCGAAGGCCCGCAGGACCAGGGCATGCAGCCGCTGTTCGATCTGATCCTGGCCCACGTCAAGCCGCCGGTGGTGCAGGACGGCCCCTTCCGCCTGCTCGGCACCATCCTCGAAGCCAACCCCTATCTCGGCCGCATCGTCACCGGGCGCATCACCTCCGGCGCGGTGAAGCCGAACCAGAGCGTCAAGGTGCTCGGCCACGACGGCAAGCTGATCGAGAGCGGACGCGTCACCAAGGTGCTCGCCTTTCGCGGCATCGAGCGCGTGCCGGTCGAGGAAGCAGCCGCCGGCGACATCGTCGCCATCGCCGGGCTGCCCAACGCCACCGTCGCCATGACCATCTGCGATCCCACGGTCGAAACGCCGCTGCCGGCGCAGCCGATCGACCCGCCGACGCTGGCGATGATCTTCCGCGTCAACGATTCCCCGCTCGCCGGCACCGAGGGCGACAAGGTCACCGGGCGCATGATCCGCGACCGGTTGCTGCGCGAGGCGGAAGGCAACGTGGCGCTGCGCGTGCGCGAGAGTGACGAGAAGGATTCGATGGAAGTCGCCGGCCGCGGCGAATTGCAGCTCGGCATTCTCATCGAGACCATGCGCCGCGAGGGCTTCGAGCTCTCGGTGTCGCGGCCGAAAGTGCTGCTGCGCGAGGACGCGGCGACCGGCGAGGTCATGGAGCCGATCGAGGAGGTGGTCATCGACCTCGACGAGGAGCACGCCGGCGTCGTCGTGCAGAAGATGGCCGAGCGCAAGGCCGAGATGCTGGAGATGAAGCCGTCGGGCGGCGGCCGCCTGCGGCTCGTCTTCCACGCGCCGACGCGGGGCCTGATCGGCTACCAGGGCGAGCTGCTCACCGACACCCGCGGCACCGCCATCATGAACCGGCTGTTCCACGGCTACGCGCCGTTCAAGGGCCCGATCCAGGGCCGCCGCAACGGCGTGCTCATTTCCAACGACCAGGGCGACGCCGTCGCCTACGCGCTGTGGAACCTGGAAGACCGCGGGCCCATGATGATCGAGCCGGGCTGGAAAGTGTACAAGGGCATGATCGTCGGCGAACACACGCGCGGCAACGATCTCGTCATCAACGTGCTCAAGGGCAAGAAGCTCACCAACATCCGCACCACGTCGAAGGACGAGGCGGTGCGGCTGACGCCGCCGATCCGCATGACGCTGGAAAAGGCGCTCGCCTATATCGAGGACGACGAGCTGGTCGAGGTGACGCCGAAGTCGATCCGGCTGCGCAAGAAGCTGCTCGACGAGAACGAGCGCAAGCGCGAGGAGCGCGCGCGCACCGCCGAAGCGGTGTGATGTAGATCACATCGATTCGAATCAGCCGCGAATCATTTTCACGAATCACTTTGCGGCCGCTCGCGTTAACTTTCGGCGCGAGTCGGTTCTTTGCGTCAGGAGCGGCTCAGTTCGTGAGCGCTTCGCCGCAATGGTGAGCACCGTTTGGCTCGCCAATGATGCAATTTACACCTGACTGTGACCAGTAATCCACACCATTAACCGATCCTTAATCATAGGGCTTGAAGGCCGCAATGTTCGTTGCTCTTATTCTTGAATGTCTACGACCCTCATCGAGATTCGCCGCGCCAAGGCCGCCGACGCCGATGCCGTCGCGGGAACACATGACGAAGCCTGGCGGGCGGCCTATCAGGGCATCATCCCCGGCAACGAGCTTGACAAGCTGATCAACCGGCGCGGCCCCACATGGTGGGACAGCGCGATCCGCAAGGGCAGCCGCATCACCGTGCTGCAATTCGGCGAGACAATCGCCGGCTACGCCAATTACGGCCGCAACCGCGCGCGCAGCCTGTTCTACGACGGCGAAGTCTACGAGCTTTATCTGCGCCCCGAGTTCCAGGGCCTCGGCTTCGGCCGCCGGCTGTTCTCCGCCGCGCGCAAGGATCTCGGCCAGAGCGGCCTGAAGAGCCTGGTGGTGTGGGCGCTCTCCGACAACGAGCCGGCGGTGGAATTTTACCGCGCGCTCGGCGGCCGCGCGGTCGCGCGCTCCTCGGAGCGATTCGGCGCCAAGACGCTCGATAAGGTCGCCTACGCCTGGCAGTAGGACCTGTCAACAAACTGACGCGAGATTTCCCACGCAACAAAAGCCGACTGCAGCGGTTGAGCTGAGCTTTTGCGGCTGCCGCTCGACCGGTTTCGTACCGGTCGATCCATTTGATCTGAGTCGACTACGGCGCCGGCGTCTTTGGTCTAAGGCGTCAGCCTTATGAATTTCAAACAAATCTACAGCATAAATGCGAGCATGGCGGCCTATGTCGTCGGCGACGTGCTCGTCAAGTCTTTGGGCCAATTCTACCCGGCAGTGGAAGTAATTTTCTGGAGAAGCTTCGTCATCGCTTGCGGTTTTGGTCTCGTTCTCGCGATCAAGGGCAAGCTGTTTTCGAAGCACTTCCTGAGTTGGGCTTTGCTTGCACGCTGCGCGTTCGATTGCGTCAACGCTTTTTCTTTCGTTCTCGCCCTGGTTCACATCGATATCGCCGAAATCTATGCAATCCTTTTGACCGCGCCGTTCCTGATGACCATCCTCGCGATCATTTTTCTCAAAGAGCCCGTCGGCTGGCGACGATGGCTCGCCATCATAGGCGGCTTTGGCGGATCGCTGCTGATCATCAAGCCGAGCGCACAAGGCTTCAACTATTGGGCGGCCGTCGGGCTCGTCGCTGCGCTTACTGCGGCACTTCGTGATTTTGTCACGACCAAGATTCATCCCGAAACATCGGCCTTCGAGGTGACATTGAGCTCTGCGTTATTTACCGCCGCCGCCGGGTTTCTCGTCGGCATCGGCCAAGTTTGGAAGCCGGTAGCGGCCTACGATGCGTTTTTCCTGGTCGCCCTGGCGGCCGCCTCGCTCATCGGGACGGTTCTTCTCGTCTACGCCTGCCGCATTGGCCCGCTTTTCATCGCCGCTTCCTTTCGCTTCATGTTGCTCGTGTGGGGCGGCTTTGCCGGCTACTTCGTGTTCGGCAACGTCCCCGATCTTTCGAGTTTGCTGGGCGCGGCCATCATCGTGATCTGCGCCCTGTATATATTTTATCGTGAGGCCGTACGGCAGCGGGCCATTGCTTCGGCACTGCCGGCAGGCGGTGGCGTCACGTAACTTGCGGTGCGGAGCGCGAAATTCTGGCTCTGGCAGCGCAGGCGGCTGGAACGGCGCATTCACACGATCGGCGCCGGCAGCCCCTTCTGCGCGCAGGCCGCGCGCAGCGTGTTCAGCAGCAGGCAGGCAATCGTCATCGGCCCGACGCCGCCGGGCACCGGCGTGATGGCGCCTGCCACGGTCGCCGCCTCGGCAAACGCGACGTCGCCGACGATGCGCGATTTGCCGCCGTCACCGGGCACACGATTGATGCCGACGTCGATGACGATCGCGCCCGGCTTCACCCAGTCGCCGCGCACCATTTCCGGCCGGCCGATCGCGGCGACCAGCAGGTCGGCGCGGCGGCACACCGCCGGCAGGTCGCGCGTCTTCGAATGCGCCACCGTGACCGTTGCGTTCTCCGCCAGCAGCAATTGCGTGACCGGCTTGCCGACGATGTTGGAACGGCCGATCACCACCGCCTCGAGGCCGGCGAGCGAAGCCTGCACGGTCTTGGCGAGCAGCACGCAGCCGAGCGGCGTGCACGGCACCAGCGCCGGCAGGCCGCTGGCCAGCCGCCCGACGTTGAGCGGATGGAAGCCGTCGACGTCCTTGTCCGGATCGATGGCGGCGATCACCTTCTGGGTGTCGATCTGCGGCGGCAATGGCAGCTGCACCAGGATGCCGTTGACGTTGGCGTCGGCGTTGAGCTTGCCGACCAGCGCCAGCAGATCGGCTTCGCTCGTCGTCGCCGGCAGCTTGTGGTCGAAGGGCCGCATGCCGGCTTCGAGGACGGCTTTCGATTTCGTCCGCACATAGACTTCGCTCGCGGCGTTGTCGCCGACCAGCACGACGGCGATGCCGGGCGTGAGCGCCTGCGCCTTTTGCAGCCGCGCCACCTCGCCGGCGATCTTGCCGCGCAGCTCCGCGGCGATTGCTTTTCCGTCGATGATACGCGCGGTCATTTTCATCCGAACTGTATGATCGACCTGGGACACCCGGCGCAATCACATTCAGCGGAGGTGGCTCGCGTCGTATTGCCGTATGACGCCGGGGTCAACTGCGACTCTCGCTGCTGCGCTATCGACGACTATCCTTTCACTTTCACCATTGCATCCAGTGCTTTTTCGTTCGGATTTTCCAGGCAACGGTCAATGAACAGATCGGTCTGTTTCCTCAACGTATCGATATTGAATTTGGACGCGCCGGATTTTCCGACCAGAAATCCGTGCAGGAAGGCAATCGCAACGTCGCGATCCGAACCGCTTTCGCGCATGACATCCTTGCAGGCGTACTGCTCGACGGTGCGCTCGCCGCCCTTGTCTTGAGCATAGCTGGCAACTGAGGTGAGCAGAGCGGCGGAAAGAACCGCAGCGAACAGGGCTTTATTGTGCGTCGAGGTCATCTTGCGGCTCCTGATTTGAAATCATTGTATTGTGGGGACGCGGCCAGCCTTACAATCGACGAAGGCGTCGACGTAAGCCTGCTTATATGTCGATGATTGGCGGGCCCCGCCTCTGATCGCCCCGAGTCCTCCGCCGATAACGGCGCCCGCTCCCGCACCGCCAAAGATCGCTCCAATGCCGGCTCCCAGGACCGTGCCGCCCACCGTGTGGCCGAATAACTGACCTGTGCTTTCTCGATTCGCGTAATTTTCGGCGTAGTGCTTGCACATCGCAGTCGAGGGCTCGGCGCGAACGGCGGCAACTGGAAGGGCAACGAGCAGCGCGATGCCGCACGTGAACGATTTCGATTTTGTTGCTTTCGCGATCATGCGGCCCATTCCGTCCAAGCTGTTATACCCCCCGGGCGTCGAACCTTCACCGGGGATCGGTGTCCGCTGCGGGTCGGTGGCGACCAGGGCGCAATGGCCACGCCATCAGTCATTTATTTCGGGTTGATCGTCACGCGCTCGGCTACGCGATCACCGCCGACGAGATGGTACTTGACCGTGATGACCATGCCCACCTTGATCTCGGAAAAGTGCCCGCTATCCCAGAGATAGTACAATCGCACTCGCTTTCCGGCGGTGCGGATTACGGTCTTGCTGGTCGTCTTGTAGGTGTAGCTCGTTTCGCTCGCCTTCGGATGGCAACTAAAAGTCTTCGCCGTTTCATCGACGGCGGTGACGATACGGTCCGGATCAAAAGCCGCGGACGCCGGCGCAAGCGCCGTAAACATCGCAAGTGCGGGGGCGATCAACAATTTGAACATGGAAGAGCCCTCATTCTGGTCAAAGCGAGCTGTCTCCGGCCGGCTGTTGTCGGGCCGGCGAAGGTGAGCCATTGTAATTGAGGAACCTGATCTCAGGCCAGTGAGCAAACCGGCCATGTCTGCTTGAGTCCGGCGCGGACAACATCGCCTATTCGCCTCTGTGTCCGCGCCCTAGCCTTCGCCGAAGCGTTTTTCCAGCGCCGCGATCAATGTTGGGCTGTCGCCCGAAATGGCGAGACGCTTGACGCGGGCACTGGCGCCGCCGACGATTGTCACGTCGCGCGGTGGGACGCCCACCGCCTTCGCCACGAGCCGCGTCAGCGCTGCATTGGCCTCGCCCTCGCTCGGCGGCGCGCGCACTCGCACTTTCAGGACGGTGCTCCCATCCGCAAGATGGTCGATGCCGTCGACGGCATCGCGCCCGCCCTTGGGCGTGAGCCGCACCGCCAGGGTGACGCCATCGGCGGCGGCCACCCATGGCGTTCGCGATGACGGCGACACCACGCCTAGATGAACAGCCGGATGTAGAGCCAGAAGATGAGCTGCTTGAGAAACAGCAAGCCGATGATGAGGATCACCGGCGAAATGTCGAGGCCGCCCAGATTGGGCAATATATTGCGGATCGGCCGCAGCGCCGGCTCGGTAATCCGATAAAGGAAATCGCCGATACTGTGAACGATCGGGTTGCGCGTGTTGACGACGTTGAAGGCGATCAGCCAGGACAGAACCGCGGCAGCGATCAATATCCAGATGTAGAGCGAAATGAGCGTATCAACGAGCCAAAGGAAGGGATTCATCCGCGCGCTCCGTCGAGTCGGGCTGAGTGACGAATAGCCGCTTGCCTGCGTCAGGAAAAGGGGGCGGCGTGCGTCTTTGCCGGTTTACCGCGCATTATTGCGGCGCGGCGGCATCCTTGACAGCCCCCAACAAGGGGCCGTAGGCATTGCCGCTGTCGGCTGGGGCCGTAGCTCAGTTGGGAGAGCGCCTCGTTCGCAATGAGGAGGTCAGGGGTTCAAATCCCCTCGGCTCCACCACCCGCCTTCACTGACGCTTCGGCGGGCAAGGCCTTTAGGGCGGGTGTCCGTCGAAGCCTTGGCGAAGATGGGCAGCTACGGCTCGGCACGCCAGTGTTTCCCATCGCAGCCAAGCAAGCCAGCACTGCCGCGCCAAAGCCTTGGCGAAAGCGGACTTTTTCTTGGGCCTACGTGGCCGAGGCGGCCGTCACGGCCGGCTTGCGGCCAAGCCAGTGGTCGATAAACGCCGCCAGCCAGTTGCGCGAGGCGTAATCGTGCACGGCGCGGCCGATGACGTGTTCCACGCGCGGCTGGGCGCCGGGCAACGACATGCGGTGGGCGCCGCGTACCAGCCAGCGATACATCATGGCGTGGGTGACTTCCGGATGGAACTGCAGCGCGTAGCCGCTGCCGTAGCGAAAAGCTTGCACCGAAAATGCGTCGCCCTCGGCCAGCAATTCGCCGTCCGCCGGAAGTTCGAAGCCCTCGCGGTGCCATTGATAGACGTGGTCGGGCCATTCGGCGCAGACCTTGCGGCCGGCCTCGGTCGGCCGGATCGGGTAATAGCCGACCTCGGCATGACCTTCCGGATGCGGATAAACGCGGCTGCCGAGATGACGCGCCATCATCTGCGCGCCGAGGCAGATGCCGAGGAACGGTTTCTTGTCGCGCAGCGGCACGCCGATCCAGTCGGTTTCGCGATGGATGAAGTCCTCGTTGTCGTTGGCGCTCTGCGGCCCGCCGAAGATCGCCGCGCCGGCGTGATCGTCCATGGTCTCCGGCAGCGGATCGCCGAAACGCGGGCGGCGGATGTCGAGCGGGAAGCCGAGCCTGGTCAGCGTCTGGCCGACGCGGCCGGGCGAGGAATGCTCCTGGTGCAGGATGATGAGGACCGGTTTCAGCATGGCATTGCAGCGCGCATACCGCCGCTGGTGACGAGTAGTAGCGGCTTTACCGGGCTTAGCAACATGAGCGGGCGATGGCGGCTATGTTTTCCGCGCGGACCTGCGTCTTGACTGCCGCGCGTCCACCACCGCCAGCAGCGCCCGGCGCGGGGCGTAGCGGGCCACAAGCGCGGCTATTTTGTTGGTGAAACCGGGGATGACGACACGCCGGCCCCGCATCAGGCCGCGGTAACCCTGTTCGGCAACATAGGCGGCGGGCTGGGCGAGGATGGGGGGCGCGATGTTGCCGGCAACGCCGGCGCGCGCGGCAAATTCGGTCTCGACCGGGCCCGGACAAAGCACCGACACGCGGACGCCGCGGCTCTTGAACTCGCTGTGGATCGCCTCGCTGAAGGACAGCACAAAGGCCTTGGTGGCGTAATAAACGGTCATGCCCGGCCCGGGCAGAAAACCGGCGACCGAGCCGACATTGAGCAGCCCGCCTTTGTGGCGGGCAAGGCTGTCGACGAAGGCCAGCGACAATTCGGTCAGCGCCCGCACGTTGAGATCGATCATCGCCAGTTGCTCGGCGGGATCGAGCCTGGCCGCGGTGCCGACAAGGCCGAAGCCGGCATTGTTGACGATGTATTGCGGCTCGGCGTCCCGCGCGGCGAGTGCGTCGCGGATCTTGCGCGCCGGCTCGTGAGCGAGATCGGCGACAATGACGATCGGCTTGGCGGCCCCCGTTGCGGCAATTTCCTCGGCCAGCGCGCGCAACCGATCCTCGCGCCGCGCCACCAAAGCGAGCTC
>DATJYA010000320.1:0-5172 GCA_035499835.1 Pseudolabrys sp. | reverse complement strand
GCCCAGACCTCGCCCGGCCGGCCGAGGATCTGCCGCACGTCGGCGCGATCGCGGTTGCTGGGGAAGCTGTCGAATTTTTCCGTCGCCGGATCGAAACGCACGATGGCGTTGCCCGGCCAGTCGCTGACCCAGACCTTGTCCTTGTCGTCGACGAAAACCGCGTAGCAGCCCTCCTTGCTCTTGGGCAGGCTCCACACTTTCCAGGCTTTCGCTGCCGGATCGAAGCGGCCGATTTCGCCGCTGTTCCAGAAGCTCACCCACAAGAGCCCCTTGGAATCCGACCAGATGCGGCGCGGGCCGACGCCCGGTTTCGGCGGCGGCACCACCAGCGCGTCGCCGCTCACCGTGTCGATCTTGGCGATGTGGTCGCCGGCGAGCGAGGCATACCAGACGTCGCCGCTCGGCGTAGTGGTGATGCCGTAAGGGCCGACGCCTTTCGGCGCCTTCCATGCCTCAACTTTGCCGGTCGCCGGATCGACGCGGCCATAGACGCCGTTCTGGCCGGTGAACCAGAGGATGCCTTTGCGGTCGAAGGTTGCGGTATTGAGATTGGCGTCGGCAAAATCCTTCGGCAGCGGATAGAGCTTTACCGCCTTGGTGCCCGAATCGACGCGGGCGATCGCGTTCTGACCGCCGTCGGTCACCCAGGCGGCGCGGTCGGGGCCGACGATCACGCCGTGCGGCGCTGAATTGGCGCCGAGCGAAAATTGCGTGGCCTTGCGTGTCCTGGGATCGAGCACCCCGATCGCGCCTTGCGATTGCGCGGTGTACCAGACGGTGCCGTCCGGCGCCGGCGCCACGTCGTGCGGATGTGCGCCGCGCGGCACCTCGTAATAGGAGACCTGCGCCGCCGCCGCGCCAAAGGCCGGCAATGCGAATGCCGCGGTGAGGACTGCAACTATGGTCGCGCTTGAGCGCACGTTATTCCGCCGCTTGCTTGCCCGGCCCATTCCAGCGTTCGGCCGCAGCATCGTCAGTGCCCTTGGATTCAACCCAGGTCTTGCCGCCCGCCTGCTCGACCTGCTTCCAGAACGGCGCCCTGGTCTTGAGATAATCCATCAGGAATTCCGCCGCGGCAAAGGCCGCCTGCCGGTGCGACGAGGCGGTGACGACGAGGACAATGTCCTCGCCCGGCGCGATGCGGCCGTAGCGGTGGATGACGGTGACCCCCAGCAACGGCCAGCGCTCGTTCGCTTCGGCGACGTGGCGCTCGATCTCGGCCTCCGCCATACCGGGATAGTGCTCGAGGGTGAGCGCCGCAATCGGCTTGCCGTCCTCCTCGCCGCGGCAAATGCCGGTAAAGGTCACCACGGCGCCGATGTCGCTGCGGCCGCGCGTCATCGCCGCCGCTTCCGCCGCGGCATCGAACGGCTCAGGCTGGAGACGGACGGTGGATTTCGCGCTCATATCGATAATGTAGCGTGGCCCTACCGGGGGCGCTATCCGCCCGTCATCGGCGGGAAAAAGGCGATTTCCGAGGCCGATCCGATCGGCGTCTGGGCGTTGACATGGGTGCGGTCGATGGCGGCGCGGATCACCTTTGGATTGTCGAAGGCATGCGCGTATTCCTCGCCGCGCGCCGAAAGCCAGGTCATCAACTGGCCGACGGTTGTGACGCTCGCCGGGATCGCGATGTCTTCCTCCGGCTTGCCGATACGCTCGCGCACCCAGGCGAAATATCGCAGCTTCATTTTCTGTCCCTGCGCTAGTCGATCACGTAGCGCAGGCCAGCGCGCATGTAATCCCAGCCGGTGTACAGCGTCAGCAAGGCCGAGGCCCACAGCAGACCGATGCCGATCTCGGTGACACCAGGGATGACGCGGTCGCCGGCTTCGCCCGCGATCAGAAATCCGATCGCCACCATCTGCCCGACCGTTTTCCATTTGGCGAGCCGCGTCACCGGCACGCCGACGCGCAGCTCGGCGAGATATTCGCGCAAGCCCGACACCAGGATCTCGCGACAGAGGATGATCACCGCGGCGAGCAGCGACCAGCCGTGAATGCTTTTCTCCGCCGCCAGCATCAGCAGGCAGGAGGCGACGAGGAGCTTGTCGGCGATCGGGTCGAGCATCCGGCCGAGCGACGACATCTGGCCCCAGATGCGGGCGAAATAGCCGTCGAGAATGTCGGTGACGCCGGCGACGATGAAAATCGCCAGCGCGACCCAGCGCAGCCAAAGACCGCCATTGAGAATGCTCTGCCAGAACATTAGCGACACCACCACCGGCACGGCGGCGATGCGGGCATAGGTCAGGATATTCGGCAGCGCGAGCGGGCGCGCCGGCAGCGGTGGCGAAGCGGCGGTGTTCATGTCCGGCAAAGGAACACCTCGAGGGTCGCCAGGTCAACCGTCATTCCGCGGCGCGGTCGCCCGCGGCGACCGCACGGACGACAAAAACATCACTGGATGGGTGGCTTGGGCAAACGGCTCTTGCCCGGCTCCATCACGAAGGTCTGATCGAGCGAATACCATTCTCCTTTCACATCGGGCGCCGGCGCCGCCTCGGTGTGGCGCCGGTAGTCCCCGATCAGCGCGCGGGTGACACCGAACTGCACGTCGGTGTCGAGTTTGTCGTCGTCGTTGGAGTAGATCTGCGAGATCAGCGTCTTGAAGCCTTCCTTGAGGATGAGGAAGTGCAGATGCGCGGGGCGGAAGTTGTGCCGCTTGGCGGCGCGCAAGAGGTCGCCCACCGGTCCCTCGATCGGGATCGGATAGCCGGCCGGCTTGATGCTGCGGAACCAGAAGTGGCCGTCCTTGTCGGTCATGAATTTGCCGCGCAGGTTCATCGGCGCCTGCTTGGGGTCCTGCTGTTCGTAGAAGCCTTCGGTCGAAGAGTGCCAGACATCGACCTCGGCGCCTTCGATCGGCTTGCCGTTCTGGTCCTTGACCCAGCAGTTAACGAAAATCGGCGGGCCCGGCGTCGGCGAGCGCACGATGGTGCCGCCATTCTCGGTGCGCGGCGAGTTCATGCGCCAGAACGGCCCGAGCAGGTTGGCCGTAGTCTCGGTCTGGCCGTTGTTGCCGTTGTTGAGCAGGCAGATCAGCGCCGAGAAGCCGAGCGAGCCAGACATCAGCACCACTTCGTTGTGCGTGGCGTTGGTCATCTGCCCAAGCCTGGCGATGAGTTGCGTGCCGGCCTGGAATTCCTCTTCGGTCAGATGCACCTCGCGGGCGAAGGCGTGCAGGTGCTTGATCAGCGAGGCAACGATCTCGCGCAGACGCGCGTCCTCGATGGTCTGGTAGGCGTCGAGCACCTTGGGTGTGACGTCTTCTTGGCGTTGGATGATCATTTCATGTCCTCTATTCGCCGCTTTCGGCCTCTCCGGTGTCATGCGCGGGCTTGACCCGCGCATCCACGATGAGCCGCCGCTCGGAAACCCTACGATACGTTTCTCGTTTCGCGACACATCATGGATTGCCGGGTCAAGCCCGGCAATGACAGCGCTCAAGACGCCGCCTGCTCGTGAAAGAACTCATATATCTTTCGCGCGGTCTCCGCATTAATTCCCGGCACCTGCGACAGGTCCGGCAGCGAGGCGCGTTCAATGGCTTTCACAGTGCCAAAATGGCGCAGCAGCGCGCGCTTGCGCGTCGGGCCAATGCCGGGAATTTCCTGCAGTCCGGCCTCGCGGATGTCCTTCTTGCGCCGCGCGCGGTGCGAGCCGATGGCGAAGCGGTGGGCTTCGTCGCGTAGCCGCTCGACGAAATACAGCACCGGATCGCGCGGCGGCAGCTTGAATGGGCTCTTGCCCGCCATGAAGAAGGTCTCGCGACCGGCGTCACGGTCCGGTCCCTTGGCGATGGCCACCAGCGGCACATCGGTGACGCCGAGTTCGGTGAGCGTTTGCGTCGCCGCGTTGAGCTGGCCCTGGCCGCCGTCAATGAGCACGAGGTCGGGCCAGGCCTGGTCCTCGAGTTGGTCGGCCTCTTCGACAACGCCGGATTGCTCCGCGGCGAGGGCGTCATCGAGGCTCACGCGCGGCGATTCCGCCAGCAGCCGCTTGAAGCGCCGCTGCAACACCTCGCGCATCATCCCATAATCATCGCCGGGGGTAAGCTCCGCCGAGCGGATGTTGAACTTGCGATATTGATTTTTGCGCAAGCCCTCCGCGTCGGCGACGACCATGGCGCCCACCGCGTTGGTGCCGGCGATGTGGCTGTTGTCATAGACCTCGATGCGGCGCGGCGCTTTCGCCAGGCCGAAGGTCTCGGTCAGCGCATGGAGCAGGCGCTGCTGCGACGAGGTGTCGGCAAGCCGTCGCGCCAGCGCTTCGCGCGCATTGGCCGCCGCATGCGCGACCAGTTCCTTGCGCTCGCCGCGCTGCGGTACGGCGATTTCGACCTTGCGCTCGACCTTGGTGCCGAGCGCTTCGGCGAGAAGCGCGCGCTCGTCGAATTCGTGCGAGACCAGGATCAACCGCGGCGGCGGCTTGTCGTCGTAGAACTGCGCGAGGAAGGCGCCGAGCACTTCGCTCGGTCCAAACGCGCGGTCGGCCTTGGGAAAATAGGCGCGGTTGCCCCAGTTCTGCCCGGTGCGGAAGAAGAACACCTCGACGCAGGTATAGCCGCCCTGCTGATGCACGGCGAAGACATCGGCTTCCTCGATGGTGCGCGGGTTGATGCCCTGGTGGCCCTGGATCGCCGACAGCGCCGCCAGCCGATCGCGGTACATCGCTGCGTGCTCGAAATCGAGCGCGGCGGAGGCCTTGTCCATTTCGGAAGCCAGACGCTTCTGCACCGCGCTGGAGCGGCCGGAGAGGAAGTCGTTCGCCTCCTTCACCAATTCGCTGTAGCCGGGGAAGTCGATCTCGCCGGTACACGGCGCCGAACAGCGCTTGATCTGGTGCAGCAGGCAGGGCCGCGTCCGCGACTCGAAGAAGGCGTCGGTGCAGGATCGCAGGAGGAAGGCGCGCTCGAGCGTGTTGATGGTGCGATTGACGGCGCCGGCGGACGCAAACGGCCCGTAATAGTGGCCTTTGCGCGTGCGCGCGCCGCGGTGTTTCAGTATCTGCGGCGCCCAGTGGTCCGACGTGATGAGAATGTAGGGAAACGACTTGTCGTCGCGCAGCAGCACGTTGAAGCGCGGGCGCAACCGCTTGATCAGGTTGGCTTCGAGCAGCAGCGCTTCGGTTTCGGTCTTGGTGGTGACGAATTCGAGCGTCACCGTGGCC
>DATJYA010000319.1:0-5826 GCA_035499835.1 Pseudolabrys sp. | reverse complement strand
GCGCTTCGATTCCAACGTCATGCCCGGCCTGCCGTGGAAATTCATGCCGGAGCAGAATGCGATCAAGCTGCACATCGGCGAGGTCGCCACGGTCCGCTACAAGGTCATCAACGAGGCCGCGCGCACCATCACCGCACAGGCTTCCTACAATGTCACGCCGACGACGGTCGGCGCCTATTTCGACAAGATCAACTGTTTCTGCTTCACCCAGCAGACGATGAAGCCGGGCGAGACCCGGGACATGACCGTGGTCTTCTACGTCGATCCCAAGATCGTCGACGACCGCGACCAGGATCCGCTCAATACCATCACGCTGTCCTACACCTTCTACCGGCTGCCTGACGCCGAGCGGCCGGTGGCGGAAGCACCCGAAACCAATTCGAGCAAGCTCTAGCGCTTCGCGATTCCGAACGGAGACGACAATGGCTGAGGCTCACGCCAAGCATCACGACTACCACCTGGTCGATCCGAGCCCGTGGCCGGCGATCGGGGCGACCGGCGCCTTCCTGATGGCGTTCGGCACCATTGCCTGGCTGCATCACATGTTCGCCGCAGCGCCGGCGGTGTTCGGCGTCGGCGTCATCGCCGTCCTCTACACTTTCGTCGGCTGGTGGCGCGACGTCATCCGCGAGGCGCAGTTCGAGGGCTTCCATACCCGCGTGGTGCAGATCTCGCACCGCTACGGCATGATCCTGTTCATCGCCTCCGAGGTCATGTTCTTCGTCGCCTGGTTCTGGGCCTATTTCAACACCGCGTTGTTTCCCGGCGACGCACACGATGTTGGACGCCTCGCCATTACCCATGGCGTCTGGCCGCCGCCGAGCATCGAGACCTTCGATCCCTGGCATTTGCCGCTGCTCAATACGCTGATCCTGCTCACCTCCGGCACCACGGTGACCTGGGCGCATCACGCGTTGCTGGAAGACGACCGGCAGGGGCTGAAATGGGGCCTGGCGCTAACCATCCTGCTCGGCCTCACCTTCACCTGCGTGCAGGCTTATGAATATTCGCACGCGGCCTTCCACTACAGCGGCAACATCTACGGCGCCACCTTCTTCATGGCGACCGGCTTCCACGGCGCGCATGTGATCATCGGCTCGATCTTCCTGATCGTGTGCCTGATCCGCGCGCTGCGCGGCCATTTCACCCCGACGCAGCATCTCGGCTTCGAATTCGCCGCCTGGTACTGGCACTTCGTCGACGTGGTGTGGCTGTTCCTGTTCGCCTGCATATATGTGTGGGGCTCCGGAATGGTCCATCCGGAGTGACGGCCGCACGCTGACGGTTTGCGCGGGGGCGGCGTGATTGCGCCGCCCTTTTGCTTTGAGAAGGACGGCGGGAAATGACGACCGAACCGCTGCCGATCGCCAGGGGGCTGGCCGGGCGCTGTCCGCGCTGCGGCAAGGGGCGGCTGTTTCGCGGTTTTCTCGGCTTGCGGCCGTCTTGTGAAAGCTGCGGGCTCGATTTCAGCTTTGCCGATGCCGGCGACGGCCCTGCGGTGTTCGTCATCCTCATCGGCGGCGCCATCGTGGTCTTTGCGGCGCTGATCACCGAAGTGGTCTATCAGCCGCCCTATTGGGTGCATGCGGCCTTGTGGTTGCCGCTGGTCCTCGTTGTCACGCTCGGGCCGCTGCGGCCGATCAAGGGCTTGCTGATCGCGCTGCAATACCACCACAAGGCCCATGAAGGCCGCCTCGAGCATCGGAGCGATGCGTGAGCGAACCGCGCGCCCTGCGGCGCGGTGTGCTCGGGCCAACGCTCTTTGCGCTAGCCGGCCTCGCCGTTCTCATCGGCCTCGGCGTCTGGCAGCTCGATCGCAAGGTGTGGAAGGAAAACCTCATCGCCACGATCGACGCGAGGCTGTCGCAGGTGCCGCAGGATCTGCCGCCGCGCGCGGACTGGCCGAAGCTCGCCGCCGGCGCCGATGAATATCGCCGCGTCACTTTCACGGCCGAATTCCTGCCCGGGCAGGAGGCGCTGGTTTACAGCGCCGGTTCGGCGTTGCGTCCTGACGTGCAAGGTCCGGGTTACTGGGTGTTCGCGCCGGCGCGCCTTGCCGGCGGCAGTATCGTCGTCGTCGACCGCGGCTTCATCCCGGCGGAGCGCAAGGACGCCGCGAGCCATGCCGCGCCGCAAGGCCCGGTCGATATCGTCGGCGTGATGCGCTGGCCGGAGACGCCGGGGCTGTTCACGCCCAACGCGGAGCCGCAGAATAACCTCTGGTACCTGCGCGATCCCGAGGCGATGGCCAAGGCGCATCACTGGCAGAGCTTCGCGCCGTTCTACATCGAGCAGGAATCGCCGCTGCCGGCGGGCGGCGTCCCCAAGCCGGGCAAGCTGGTGGTCAACCTGCCCGACAATCACCTGCAATACGCCATCACCTGGTTCGGCCTCGCGCTCGGACTTGCCGGCGTTTACGGGGTTTGGCTCGCGCGCCGCATCGCCGGGCGCGGCTGACGTTTCTCCTGATGAAATGCAAGCCGTTTGTCGGCGGCGCGCTGGCATGATTTAGTGCGCGCCATGCAGCTTCAGGGCAAGACGGTTGTCGTCGTCGGCGGCTCCTCCGGCATCGGTTATTCGACCGCCGAACTGGCGAAGGCGGAAGGCGCCGAGGTCATCGTCGCCTCGCACAATGCCGAGCGCTTGAAAGCGGCGGCGGCGAGGCTCGGCGTCAGGGCCGTCCTCACCGACGTGACCAGCGACGACAGTGTTGCCCAGCTGTTCCGCGCCTGCGGCCCCGTCGATCATGTCATCGTCACCGCGACACAACTGCGCACCGGCCCGTTCAAGACCGTGGCCATGGACGATGTGCGCTCGACCATGGAGAGCAAGTTCTGGGGCGCCTGGCGCGTCGCCCGCTCGGCCGAATTGCGCCCGGGCGGCTCGCTCACTTTGGTCTCCGGTTTCTTGAGCATCCGCCCGCGGCCCAATGCCGCGATCGTCGCTTCGGCGAACGGCGCGCTCGAGTCGCTCACCCGCGCGCTCGCCGTCGATCTTGCGCCGGTGCGCGTCAATTGCGTCTCGCCGGGCCTGATCGACACGCCGATCCGCGCCGCCATGCCGGAGGCCGCGCGCCGCGACATGCTCGCCAAGGCCGCCGCCGCGCTGCCGGTCGGCCGCGTCGGCCTGGGCGAGGACATCGCGCGGCAAATCCTCGCGCTGATGACCAATACCTTCGCCACCGGCTCGGTCGTCTATATCGACGGCGGCGGCCTGCTGATCTGACGCGGGCTGCAGGCGCGGGCAGCTTTCTTGTGCAAGTGAGCGGCGGCGGCTAGTGTGCCGCTAGCGGCCGTGCCTGAACCATAATGCAAGCCGGATCAATGCGTTACGTCTCAACGCGGGGTGAAGCCCCCTCGCTCGATTTTGTCGAGGTGATGCTCGCGGGGCTGGCCCGCGACGGCGGCCTTTACGTGCCTGAATCCTGGCCCGCGCTGTCGCCGGCAACCATCGCGGCCTTCGCCGGCCGGCCTTACGCCGAGGTCGCGGTCGAGGTGATCCGCCCGTTCGTCGGCGGGACAATCGCCGACGCCGATCTCGCGCGCATGGCGCAGGAGGCCTACGGCACCTTCCGCCATCCGGCGACGACGCCGCTGACGCAGCTCGGCCCCAGCCTGTTCGTGCTCGAACTGTTCCATGGGCCCACGCTCGCCTTCAAGGACCTCGCCATGCAGCTGGTGGCGCGGCTGATGGACCATGTGCTGCACCAGCGCGCCGAGCGCACCACCATCGTCGTCGCCACCTCCGGCGACACCGGCGGCGCTGCGGTCGAGGCGTTCCGCGGCCGCGCGCAGGTGGATGTGGTGGTGCTGTTCCCGCACGGCCGCATTTCCGAGGTGCAGCGGCGCATGATGACCACCGCGCCCGACGCCAATGTGCACGCGCTGGCGATCGAAGGCACCTTCGACGATTGCCAGGCGCTGGTGAAGGCCATGTTCAACCACCATGACTTCCGCGACCGCTTGCGGCTGTCCGGCGTCAATTCGATCAATTGGGCGCGCGTGGTGGCGCAGACCGTCTATTATTTCATCGCCGCGGTCGCGCTCGGGGCGCCGCACCGCAAGCTCGCCTTCACCGTGCCGACCGGAAACTTCGGCGACGTCTATGCCGGCTATGTCGCGCAGCGCATGGGGCTCCCGGTCGACCGGCTGGTGGTGGCGACTAATGTCAACGACATCCTCGCCCGCGCCTTCGCGACCGGCGCCTACGAGATCGAGGACGTGGTCGCGACCGCCTCGCCGTCGATGGATATCCAGGTCTCCTCGAATTTCGAGCGGCTGCTGTTCGACGCCTATCGCCGCGACGCCAAGGCGATCCGGTCGCTGATGGGTTCGCTGGCGCAGTCGCGCCGCTTCGCCATTGCCTCGCCCGCGCTGAAGGACATGCGCGCGCTGTTCACCGCCGACCGCGCCAGCGAAGAGGAATGCGCCGCCACCATGCGCGCCACCATGCGCGAGGCCGGCTATTGCGTCGATCCGCATACCGCCATCGGCCTGGCGGTGGCCGAGAAAGAAACGCGCGATCCTTCGCTGCCGATGGTGGTGCTGTCGACGGCGCACCCGGCCAAGTTTCCCGATGCGGTCGCGGCGGCCTGCGGTACACGGCCGGCGCTGCCGGACTGGCTGTCCGATCTCGGCACGCGGCCGGAGCGCTTTGAGGTGCTGCCCGCCGATCAGGCGGCGGTCGAACGATTTGTTGCGTCGGCATCGCGCGCCGCGCGCGAAGGAGCGGCGGCATGACTGTGGAAGTAACGCGTCTGAAATCCGGCCTGTCGGTTGTCACCGACCGCATGCCGCACCTGGAATCGGCCTCGCTTGGGGTCTGGGTCGGCGCCGGCAGCCGCGACGAGAAGCCCGACGAGCACGGCATTTCGCATCTGCTCGAGCACATGGCCTTCAAGGGCACCAGGCGGCGCAATGCGCGCGAGATCGCCGAGACCATTGAGGCCGTCGGCGGCGACCTCAACGCCGCGACCAGCGTCGAATCGACCGCCTATTTCTCCCGCGTGCTCAAGGCCGACGTGCCGCTGGCGCTCGATGTCCTTGCCGACATCCTGTCGGAGCCGTCCTTCGATCCGGAGGAATTGCAGCGCGAGCAGAACGTCATCGTGCAGGAAATCGGCGCCAAGGAAGACGACCCCGACGATCTCGTGTTCGAACGCCTGCAGGAAATCGCCTTTCCGCAGCAGCCGGTCGGCCGCTCCATTCTCGGTACGCCGGAGACGGTGCGCTCGTTCAATCCGGGACGGCTGCGCGCCTACCTCGCGCGCAATTATCGCGGGCCGGACATGCTGGTCGCTGCCGCCGGCGCCGTCGATCATCGGCAGATCGTCGCCGAAGCCGAACAGCGCTTCGCCGGCTTTAACGGCCCCGCCGCGCCGGCGCCGACGCCGGCGCAGTTCGGCGGCGGCACCAAGGTCGAGGCGCGCGATCTCGAGCAGATGCATATCGCGCTGGCGCTCGAAGGCCTGCCGGTCACCCACGACGCGCTCTACAGCCTGCAGGTATTCACCAATGCGCTGGGCGGCAGCATGTCGTCGCGGCTGTTCCAGGAGGTGCGCGAAAAACGCGGCCTCTGCTACTCGATCCACGCCTTCCACATGCCCTATTCGGACTCGGGCGTCTTCGGCCTCTACGCCGGCACCGACGAGACCGACGCGCCGGAGCTCATGCGTGTTGTCGTCGATGAAATCACCGCGGCGACCGACGATCTCGACGAAGCCGAGGTCAAGCGCGCCAAGGCGCAGATGAAGGCCGGGCTGCTGATGGCGCTGGAAAGCTCGGAGGCCCGCGTCGGCCAGCTCGCCCGGCAGATGCTCGCCTATGG
>DATJYA010000318.1:0-6413 GCA_035499835.1 Pseudolabrys sp. | reverse complement strand
ATCGTGGACGGTTTCGATGGCGTCCTGGGTGGTGATCGCCATTTTCGAGCGATCGGTGATCACCAGATCCTTCCATTGCGGCATGGTCACGCGCAGCACCCGCAACGTGCTGTCGCCTTCGTCGCGGCGAACCACGCGAATGCGCAAATCGGCGCCGCCAACCTGGTTCCAGTTGGTCACCCGCCCGGCGTAAACGTCGGCGAGCTGGGCCGCGGTCAGCGCGGTGATGCCGGTATCGGGATGCACGTAAAAGGCGCTCGGCAGTTTCGCGATCGGCTCATATTGGATGCCGGCGGCGGCCTCCGCGTCGGTCAGCGCGCGCGCTACGCGCCCGAGCACGGCTTTGTTGTTGCGGACGGCTTCGATGCCACCGCCGGAATCGATGCTGGGCGGGACGTCGATCCAGATCGACTTGTATTCATCCATGAACGCGCTGCTGAGCGCGCGAAGAACGTCGATGCCGTCGCCGGTGCCGACGATGGACAATTCGTCGGCGGCAAAGGCAAAGGTCGTGGCGGTGAGCAACGCGGCGATCGCACCAATGAGCCGACGACAAGAAATGAAGCGCATGGCCGTCCCGTCCCCCGTTGCGCAAAGCCCCAGCCGCGGCGAATCACCCGCTATCCTAACGCATATTTGCGCATCCTATTCTTGACGCGGCGGGCGGGTTTTCACGACATCGCCTGCCCCGCATCGAATGCTGGAGAAGCTGCCGCAAGGCGGTCTTTCCGTTTGTGCGCGACGGCGAGGAGCGGTAGCGTGAGACGTCTCGGGATCAGGGGGGATGAATCATGAGAAAGGCAATCGTCGTCGCAGCATCCGCTGCCGCGCTTTTGTTCACGGCGTCGGCTGCGTCCGCGCAGGTCTGCGTCCTCGGTATCTTTGTCGCCGCGGCAACGGTCGGCGCACAACAACATCGCGAACTGACGTCGGAAGAGGCGATGTCATGCGGCCTTGCCACCCTGTTCGAGAAACCGAAGCCGCCGGAAAAGGAAAAACCGAAAGCCCACCACAAGACCAAAGAGCCGCAATAACGCCTGCCGCGGCCGCCTGCAAAAAGGCGTCCTGCGCCGCCGATACGCGGGCGTCGGCACATATCTCTGTCGGCTGCGAACGATACGCGGCATTTACTTGCCGCGCGGATGAAAACACGTTGATTGGAACTTGCTTCGGGCAGGCTCATGAGGAGCCGCAACCATTTGGAGACAACCATGCGCATGATGCTTCGGATTACCGTTCCTGCCGAAAAGGGCAGCCAGGCCTTCAAGGACGGATCGCTCGGAAAAACCATCGAAGCGGTTATGAACAAGATCAAGCCGGAGGCCGCCTATTTCGCGCCGATGGACGGCAAACGCTGCGCCTTGATGTTTTTCGATCTCACCGATCCGTCGCAGCTCGTCGAAATCGGCGAGCCGCTGTTCGATCGTCTCAACGCCGACGTCGAATTCATACCGGTCATGACCGGCGAAGACCTGCGCAAGGGTTTTGCCAGCGTTTCAAAATAATTGGCGCGCAGACGCTAGTCGGCAAAAACGCCGCGCTGGCGCTCGCTGGCGTATTTGACCAGCGCCAGGAAACGATAGAGCGCGTGCACGAACTTGCCGTAGGGCAGGTTCAGGAACAGGCCGAGCACGACGCCGAGATGCACGGCGAGCAGCATGCCCATGGCGGGCGCATCGCGCAGGATCAGCAGCAGGAAACCGGTGAGGCTGCTCAGCGTCAGCATGTGCATGAAGGCGGTGTCCATGCCCTTGCGCGCCCCATCCATCAGCGCCGGGTCGCGCTGGCGCGAGAGCACGAACAGGCCGCTCGGCCCGATCAGGAGGCCGATGCCGCCGACACTGCCGAGCAGCACCGGCAGGCTGACGATGGAATACGGCGCCTCCCAGCCGAAGGCGTAGTGATAAATCGTGCCGACGCAGGTCGCGGCAAAGCACAGCAGGAAGCCGTAGAATGTGAAATGATGAAAGATGCGCCGGCGCGGCGACGGCTCGCTGCTTTCGCTGCTGCAGCCGGCGCCGCCGCCATGCAGGTAGGTGAGTGCCGCGGTATCGGCGACGGCGCGAGCGATGGCGGCAAGCCCGACGGCCTCATCGCCGGCGATGTCGCGCCAGAAGGCGCGCAGGCTGAGGATAAAGGCGAGGATGGCGTAGAGTGCGGCGGCGCCGAAGACCGCGACCATCGCGCCGTGCGGCATCACCTTGTAGAAGTCGCCGGCCTTGGCGGACCATAGCGCCGCCGGGTCGCTCCAGGCGACAAAGCCAATGATGAAGCCGGCAACGCCGAGCGCGACCAGCGAGGTGACGACAAGGCCGGGCGCGGCGTAAGCGCCGGAAAAGGCGGCCGGCCAAGCATAGGCGACGTAGCTGTCGTTGCGCACCCGCGCCAGGGTCGCCGGCACATTGACGTTGAACTCATGCGGCGGCGAATACTGGCAGTCGGGATAGCAGGCGCCGCACTGGTGGCAGAGATTGGCGAGGTAATTGAGATCGGCGGCGGCGAAAGTGCGGCGCATCTCCATGGCCGGGAACACGGCGCACAGGCCCTCGCAATAACGGCAGGCGTTGCAGATGGTCATCAGCCGGCGCGCTTCGTCGAGGTTTTCAGTTGCGGACATACGCTGAGACCCCCTGCCCGGCGATGCGCCCGAACACCGCGCCGATGGTCATGCCGATGCCGGCGACATAGCCGCGGCCCAGCACATTGCCGGCCATGATCTCGCCGGCGGCGAACATGTTGGCGCTCGGCTTGCCGCCCTCGAACAGCATGCGCGCCTCTTCGTTCACGCGCACGCCGAGATAGGTGAAGGTGATGCCGGGGCGCAGCGGATAGGCATAATACGGCGGCGTGTCGAGCTTGCGCGCCCAATGGCTTTTCGGCGGCGTCAGGCCCTGCGTCGCGCAATCGTCGAGCCTGGTGTGATCGAAGGTGCCGGGGTGCACGGCGACGTTGAACTCGTCGACCGTCCTGCCGAGCGCTGCCGGATCGAGGCCGAGCCTGGCGGCGAGTTCGGCGATGGTCGGCGCTTCGATCGCGGGAAAGATCGACGGCATGAACAGGCGGATCGATTGCGCGTCGAAGATGGAATAGGCGGTCTGCCCCGGCTGCTGCGCCACCAGTCTGCCCCAGATGGCGTAGCGCTTGGGCCAGGTGTCCTCGCCCTCGTCGTAGAAGCGCTTGCCCTCGCGGTTGACGACGATGCCGAAGATGATGCTGTCGAGCCGCGTGGCGATGCCGCCGTCGAATTTCGGCGCGCGCGCGTCGATCGCCACCGCATGGCATTGCGTGGGATCGCCGACCGATTCGACGCCGGCGTCGAGCAGCATGCGCAGCACCTCGCCGCGGTTATAGGGCGTGCCGCGGATGAGGAAATTGTCGGCGGCCTCGCCCCAGTATTTCTTCAGCCAGTCGATATTGGCCTCGAAGCCGCCGGCGGCGGCGACGAGCGCGCGGCCGCGCACGGATTGCGCCTTGCCGTTGCGCTTGAGCGTCGCCGACATGAAGTGGCCGGACTCGATGACCAGCTCGATAACGGGGGAGTCGTAAACGACGACCACGCCGAGCGCGCGCGCCTTGCGGTAGAGCGCGTTGAGCGCGCCGCGGCCGCCGCCGAGGAAGAAGGCGTTCGACTTGCCGAGGCTCAACGTGCCGCCGAGCGGCGGCTGGAAGCGCACGCCCTGCTCGTCCATCCATGCGAGCAGCTCGCTCGAGCGGGCGACGGTGAGCTTGGCGAGCCGCTCGTCGGTCCGCCCCTCGGTGACGCGATAGAGATCGTCGAGGAATTCTTCGCGCGCGTAGGGCCCCGTCATGGTCGGGGCGGTGCCGTCGTGGACGCAACGCAGGTTGCGGGTGTGGCGGGTGTTGCCGCCGCGGTAGAACTCCGGGGCGCCCTCAACGACAATGACGCGGCAGCCGGCGCGGGCCGCGGTAATGGCGGCGCACAGCGCGGCGTTGCCGCCGCCGAGCACCACGACGTCGAAAGGATCGGAAAAATCGAGCGCCGGCACGTCGTTCACGCTCCGAATCGGCCCGCCTGGTCCGCCGACGCTAGCGATTAAGCCACCGCCGCGCAAAGCCGAGCAGGCCCTGCGGCAGGAAGATGATCATGGCGATGAAGATGAAGCCGAGCGGGATGAGGTAAGGGAACTGATCGCCGAAAATGCGCGACATCAGTTCGCGCAGGAGCTGGAAGAAGCCGGCGCCGACGATGGGGCCGACCAGCGTGCCGATGCCGCCCATGACGTTGAAGATGACGGTGTCGCCCGAGGTAATGAAATAGACGAAATCGGGCGCGGCGAACTCGTTCTGCACGGCGTAGAGCACTCCGGCAAGCCCGGCAAACAGGCCGGACAGCATCACCGCCACGATCTTGTAGCGCTCGACCGGATAGCCGATGGCGCGGGTGCGCGCCTCGTTCTCGCGGATTGATTGCAGGACCATGCCGAAGGGCGACTGCGTGATGCGGCGCAGGATGAGGTAGGAGCCCGCCACCGCCGCCAGCACGAACCAATGCAGCGTCGTCCGGTCGAAGCGCGCGTCGTACAGCCAGGCGAAGGTGAGATGCGGGCGGGTGAAGATCAGGCCGTTCTCGCCGCCGGTCACCTTGGTCCAGGTAAAGATGATGACGTAGAAGATCTGGCTGAAAATGAGCGTGGTGATGGCAAAATAGATGTCGCGCAGCCGCGTCGAGAAATAGGCGACAAACAGGGCGGCGCCGCCCGCACCGGCGAGGCCGAACACGATTGCGAGCCACACATTTCCGGGTTGCACCATCAGCAGCGCCGCGGCCGCGCCGTACATGCCGAGGCCGAAGAAGGCCGAGTGACCGAACGACACCATGCCGGTGAACCCGATCAGCAGGTCGGACGACATGGCCAGCAGGCCCCAGATCAGGATTTCGGTGAGGAACTTCGCCCAGAAGACCGGCAGCAGCAGCGGCGCGACGACGAGCAGCGCCATGACCACGGTAAAGCCGGTCCAGTAAACGGCGGTATGACTCAAGGTCACCTTCTTGAGCGGCAGGGTCTTGTCGAGCGGCGTAGTCGTCATTTGGGCGTCGCAAACAGGCCGGTTGGCCTGAACAGAAGCGTCAGGATCAGCACGACGAAGGAAACGATGACCGCCTGCGACGGGCTCACCCAGATCGCGGCGTAGGCCTCGAGCAGGCTGATGAAGATTGCGGCGACGACCGAGCCGCCGAGGCTGCCCATGCCGCCGACCACGACGACGATGAAGGCCTTGAGCACCCAGTCGAGTCCCATGCTGTGATCGACCCCGACCAGCGGCGCAAACAGCACGCCGCTCGCCGCCGCCATGGCGGCGCCGAGGGCGAACACTCCGGTCAGCACCCAAGGCACGGGGATGCCCATCGCCTGCGCCATGACGCGGTCCTGCGTGGTGGCGCGGATCCAGACGCCGTATTTGCCGTATTTGAGGAACAGCCAGAAGCCGCCGATGATCGCCGCCGACATCAGCGCGATCAGCAGGCGGTACCAGGGATAATCGAGGTAGAACAGGATGAAATGGCCCGCGACCGGCGACGGCATGCGGCGCGCGACCGGGCCAAATTCCCATAGCGCGAAATTCTGCAGGATCAACGAGATGCCGAAGGTGGCCAGAATCGTGTTGAGCGGATCGCGTCCGATCAGCGGCCGCAAGGTCACGATCTGCAGCGCGGCGCCGAGGATGGCGATCACCAGCGCCGAGACGATGAGCGCCAGCCAGAAGTTGCCCGTCGTCGCCACGACGATGACGCCGATATAGGCGCCGAGCATGAACAACTCGCCATGCGCGAAATTGACCACGTCCATGATGCCGAAGATCAGCGTCAGCCCGGAGGCGACCAGCGCCAGGATCATGCCGGTGACGATGCCGTTGACCGTCTGGATCAGAATGAGATCGACGGGGATATCCTGGAAGAAGGCGGCCAGCGCGTGCATGGCTCTACACCCGGCCCGGCGCCGCTTCGCCCGTTCGTCTCCGCAAACGCGGAGATTCAGGAGAGCAATCCGCCAGCTTCGCGGTTGCGGCGCCGGATTCCCGCCGGCGCGGGAACGAACGGGGCTTGGCGTGATGAAAGAGCAACATTTCTACACCCCGAGGTATTGCTTGATGACGGCGTGATGCACGTCGAGCTGGGCGGCGGCGGAATGGTGACGCACGACGCCCTTCTCCATGATGTAGACGCGCTGGCTCGCGGCGAGCGTCAGCGGCACGTTCTGCTCGACCAGCAGGATGGCGACGCCCTCCTTGTGCAGCACCTCGATGATCTCGCGGATCTGCGAGACCATGCGCGGCATCAGCCCTTCGGTCGGCTCGTCGAGCAGGATGATCTTCGGCTCCAGCATCATGGCGCGCGAGATGGCGAGCATCTGCTGCTCGCCGCCCGACAGCGTGCCGCCGGGCTGATTGCG
>DATJYA010000317.1:0-4388 GCA_035499835.1 Pseudolabrys sp. | reverse complement strand
CCCGACGGCGTCAACCGCTCCTGCGGCAGGAAGCGGCCTTTGTAATCCATCTTGCGTGAGCCGGGCACCCAATAACCGAGATAGACATAGGCGAGCCCCATGCTCTTTGCCCGCTCGATATGATCGAGGATCATCAACGTGCCGAGCGAGCGCAAGCGAGCGTCCGGATCGAAAAACGAATAGACCATCGATAGCCCGTCGCTGAGCACGTCGGTCAGCGCGACCGCGAGCAATTGTCCGGAGCCGCGGCCGTTGATGCCGCTGTCGGGCCCACGCGTGCGATATTCGATGATGCGCGTGTCGACGTGGCTGTCCTCGACCATCATGGCATAGTCGAGCACGGTCATGTCCGCCATGCCGCCGTCGCGATGCCGGCTGTCGAGATAGGCGCGGAACACCGAATACTGCTCGGAGCTCGGATCGGCGTTGCGCACTTCGCCGATGACGTCGGCATTGCGCTCGGAGATGCGGCGCATGCTGCGGGAAGGCGCAAAGTCCGAGGTCACCACCCGTACGGAAACGCAGGCGCGGCAATTCTCGCAGGCCGGCCGGTAGGCGATCGACTGGCTGCGGCGGAAGCCGCCATGGGTGAGGAGGTCGTTGAGCTCGCCAGCACGCTCGCCGACGAGGTGCGTGAACACCTTGCGTTCCTCCTGACCCGGCAGATAGGGGCAGGGCGACGGCGCGGTCAGATAGAATTGCGGGGTGTCGCGCGAATGCTGGGTCAAGAGATCGGCTCACCAAAGGGAATCTGGAAGAGAGGGGCTAGCATTGCGCGGCTTTTGCTTTTCGTCAAAGGTTATGGCCCGGTCAGGAGCCGCTGGCGATGGAGCGTAGCGCGGCCGCCCGCGCCGGGCTGTTGATTACTACCGTGCCGAGCAAAATGTCATGCAGCAGCCGCCGGCGCTCGTTGAAGAAACAGACCAGCAGAATAAAGGGCGTCAGCGCCGAAACCGAGAACCAGAACACGATGGCGTGGACGGCGCCGAGCACGAAATAGGACGGCGCGCCATACCAGGTGCGCATTTCCAGGTCCATGATGCGCATGCCGACGGTTGCCGAATTGGGCCCGCCCAAGGTGACGCCGAAATAGACCAAGGCCCAGATCACCGCGCCCGGCGACAGCAACCAATAGAGCGCCCAGCCGAGGCCGAGCGTGACCAGGCCGAAGGCGAAGATGAACATGGCCGCCAACACGATCGGCACCGCGATGAGAATAAAGTCGATGACAAAGGCGACCACGCGGCGCGGCAGAACGCCTTCAAACAACTCCGGATTTGTCGCCGGGTCGTAGGCATGCGGCTTGATGTCGATCGGCATGGCTGCCCCTTCGGACCCGCTATCGGACATTGGATCGGCCCCTTCGGCAAGCCCGAAAGATGGAAATTAAGCCGGGGCTGTGCAAGAGAGTGTCGTTGCTGCGTCCACAACCGCCGCAGCCACGTACCCGCATGGTGCGCCCGGAGATCAGCGTGCCCGTCGATTTCGCCGCCATCGAGGCTGCCCGCCGCACCATTCGCGGTGCGGTGCTGCGCACGCCGATGCTGCCGGCGCCGAAGCTTTCGGCGCTGACCGGCGCCGAGGTGTTCGTCAAATACGAAAATCTTCAGGTCACCAATTCGTTCAAGGATCGCGGCGCGATGGTGAAGCTGACTTCATTGTCGGAGCAGGAACGCCGCCGCGGTGTCATCGCCATGTCGGCCGGCAATCATGCGCAGGCGGTCGCCTTTCGCGCCGCGCGTCTCGGCATCCCCGCGACGATCGTCATGCCGGTGACCACGCCTTTCGTGAAAGTCGCGGCGACGCGCTCGCACGGCGCCGAAGTCGTGCTGCATGGCGAGACGGTGGCCGACTCTCAGGCCCGCTGCGAGGAGATCCTGGCGCAGCGCGGATTGACGCAGGTGCACCCGTTCGACGATCCCGCAATTATCGCCGGGCAGGGCACCGTGGCGCCGGAAATGCTTGAAGACGTCGGCGATCTCGACGTCATCGTCATTCCGATCGGCGGCGGCGGATTGATCGCCGGCAACGCGATTGCGGCGCGCGCGATGAGGCCGCGGATCGAGATCATCGGCGCCGAATCTGCTCTCTACCCGTCGATGTGGAACGCGCTGAACGGGGAAACCCGCTCGCCCGGGGGGCCGACGCTCGCCGACGGCATCGCGGTCAAGCATGCGGGCAAGCTGACCCTGCCGGTGGTGCGCGATCTGGTTGCCGAGATCATCCTCGTCGACGAGGCTCTGTTTGAGCGCGCGGTGAACGCCTATCTCACGCTGCAGAAGGCGATGGCGGAGGGCGCCGGCGCCGCCGGCCTCGCGGCAATGCTGGCGCAACCCGACCGTTTCCGCGGCAAAAAGGTCGGGCTTGTCTTGTCCGGCGGCAATATCGACCCGCGCATTCTCGCCTCCGTCATGGTGCGCGAATTGGAGCGCGAGAGCCACATCGTGTCGTTCCGCCTGACGACGACTGACCGGCCGGGCGTGCTCGGGCACATCGCCACGCGCCTCGGCGAACTTGGCGCCAATATTCTCGAGGTCGGCCACCGCCGGCTGTTTCTCGACGTGCCGGCCAAAGGCGCCAAGCTCGACGTCACCATCGAGACCCGCGACGCCGCCCATGCCGAGCAGATCATCGCGGCGCTCGCCGCCGAAAATCTGCAGCCGGAGCGGATCGAAACCGGCGCTGCGCTCGACTGAGCTTGTGCCGGGGAGTGAGAATTCGGCGCGCGTCGACGAAGCGTGAGTCACGGCGAAACGTAGGACGCCGCTCGCTCTGCGCGGATAAATTCAGGACTACGGTTTTGGCGCTCCCGCCCTTGAGAGAATTTTATTTCTGATTTGACATCAGTGTCTTAGCCGCGCAAAAGCCGCGCATGTTCGACGCGGCGCCGTACCCCTTCCCCCTCGAGACCGATCTGTCCGCCGAGCTGCAGCCGGCGGCCGGCGCGCAGACCTGCCACGCCGACATGGTCGGCGGCGTGCGCGGATTGCATTCGGCGCTTGCCAAGGCGTCGCCTGTCGCGCGCATGGCGACGCTGCGCGAGCGGTTGCCGGGCCCGATGGTCTTCATGCACGGCTTCGGCATCGAAGGTCAGTTGCTGCTGCACTGGATCTGCGAGAACGATCTCGACATCGATATTGCCACGCTCGATACCGGGCGCCTGTTTCCGGAAACCTACGAGCTGTGGGCGCGTACCGAGGCTCGCTATGGCCGCCGCATCCGCGCGGTCTATCCCGATCCCGTGGCGCTCGAGAGTTACGTCGGCGAGCACGGCATCAATGGCTTCTATGCCTCGCCGTCGGCGCGCAAGGCCTGCTGCGAGGTGAGAAAGACCGCGCCGTTGGAGCGGGCGCTCGCCGGCGCTTCAGCCTGGATTTCGGCGCTGCGCGCCGACCAGTCGTCGGTGCGACGTGACGACGGACTCGTCCGCTTCGATGCCGCGCGCGGCATGCTCAAGCTCAATCCCTTGTTTGACTGGACGCGCGAGGCGGTGCTGGACGAAGTCGAGGCGCACGATATCCCGGTCAATGCGCTGCATGCCCGCGGCTTCGTTTCGATCGGCTGCGCGCCTTGCACCCGCGCGATCAAGCCCGGCGAGGACGAGCGCAGCGGCCGCTGGTGGTGGGAGGACGAGGGCCCGCGCGAATGCGGCCTGCATATGCGGGAAAAGGGCGTCTCGGTCGCCTGACTATTTCGCCTGCATCGCCCGCCAGATGCGCTCGGACGTGGCGGGCATTTCGATGTGCTTGACGCCGAATTCGGCGAGCGCATCGACGACCGCGTTGACGACGGCCGGCAGCGCGCCGACGCAGCCGGCCTCGCCGGCGCCCTTGGTGCCGAGCGGATTGGTCTTGGTCGGCACCGCATTGCTTTCGACGTGCATGGCGCAGAAATTGTGCGCGTGCGGCATGGCGTAGTCCATGAACGACGCCGTCACCAGTTGCCCGCTGGCGTCGAAGTGGATGTCCTCCATCAGCGCCTGACCGGCGCCCTGCGCGATGCCGCCATGGATCTGTCCGTGCAGCAGCATCGGATTGAGCACGGTTCCGACATCGTCCACGACATAGTAGCGGACGATTGCGGTTTCGCCGGTCTCCATGTCGATTTCGATTTCGCAGATGTGGCAGCCGTTCGGGTAATTGTTGACCGGCGTTGTGTGGACGGCGGTGGCGGCAAGCCCGGGCTCCATGGCCGGCGGGATTTTCGCCGGCGAAAAGGAATCGGCGGCGACTTCCTTGATCGTCATCGTGCGGTTGGTCTTGGGCGAGGAAAACACGCCGTCGGAAAATTTCACGTCGTGGGTGCCGACCTTGAGCGCGTGTGCGGCGATGGCCGTCGCCTTCTCGATCACCTTGTCGCTCGCGCGGGCAAAGGCCGAGCCGCCCATG
>DATJYA010000316.1:0-10987 GCA_035499835.1 Pseudolabrys sp. | reverse complement strand
GCGCGCGCGCTATCCGATGCCGCTGTCGCGCGAGTTCATCACGGGCACAGCGCTGCTCGACGGGCGCGAGATGGACTTTGCCGACGCGCGCGAAACACCGGACCAACTGATGCCGGGCCGGCAGAATTTCCTCGCCAGCGGCTACCGCGCGATCACGGTGATGCCGATGATGCGCGGCGCCACTGCGATCGGTGCGATCAGCGTGGTCGCGCACCGCCCGCGACAGTTGTCCGACAAGCAGCGCGAGCTGCTGCGCACCTTCGCCAGCCAGGCCGTCATTGCCATCGAGAATACGCGGCTGTTCAAGGAGTTGCGCGAGCGCACCGAGGATTTGACCGAATCGCTGGCGCAGCAGACGGCCACCGCCGATGTGCTCAAGATCATCAGCCGCTCGGCCTTCGATCTGAAGACCGTGCTGGACACGCTGCTGCGCTCGGCGGCTCGCCTTTGCGAGGCCGACCAGGGCACGATCACGCAGCGCATCGGCGAGAGGTTCTATCGCTCGGTGGCTTTCGGCTATCCGCAGGAATTCATGGATTACGTGAAGGACAAGCCGGTCGAGCTCAACCGCGATACCGGGACCGGGCGCGCGTTGCTCGATAGCAAGGTGACCCACATTCCAGACGTCGAGGCAGATCCAGATTACAAATGGGTCGATGCGCAGCGCCTCGGCGGCTACCGCGCCATGCTGGGCGTGCCGATGCTGCGCGAGGGCGAGCCGATCGGTGTTCTGACGCTGACGCGCAAGGAGCCGCGCGCGTTTACCGACAAGCAGATCGATCTGGTGACGACCTTTGCCGACCAGGCCGCGATCGCCATCGAGAACGTGCGCCTGTTCGACGAGATCCAGGAGAAGAGCCATCAGCTCGAGGAGGCGAGCAAGCACAAGTCGCAGTTCCTCGCCAATATGAGCCACGAGCTGCGCACGCCGCTCAATGCCATCCTCGGCTATACCGAGCTCATCGCCGACGGCGTCTATGGCGATACGCCGGAGAAGGTGCAGGCAACGCTCAAGCGCGTCATCACCAACGGCCGCCATCTGCTCGGGCTGATCAACGACGTGCTCGATCTGTCGAAGATCGAGGCCGGGCAATTGACGCTGTCGCTCACCGAGTATTCCATGAAAGACGTCGTGCACAACGTCTATGGCGCGGTCGAGCCGCTGGCCGCGGAAAAGAAGCTTGCCTTCAAGGTCGAGATCACGCCGGACTTACCAACCGGCCATGGCGACGAGCGGCGGCTCACGCAAGTGCTGCTCAATCTCGTCGGCAATGCCATCAAGTTCACCGACGAGGGCGGCGTGACCATCGAGGCCGCGCTGAGCGACGGCATGTTTTTGGTCAAGGTCGTCGACACCGGGCCCGGCATTTCCGAAGAGGACCAGAAGAAGCTGTTCCAGGAATTCCAGCAGGCCGACTCATCGACCACCAAGAAGAAGGGCGGCACTGGCCTGGGCCTCGCGATTTCCAAGCGCATCGTCGAAATGCACGGCGGGCGCGTCTGGCTTGAATCGCGCGTCGGCGCGGGCTCGATCTTCAGCTTCGTGGTTCCGGTTCGCGCCGAGCAGGCAAAGAGGACGACATGAGCAGGACGGTTCTGGTGGTCGAGGATCAGGAGGACAATCGGCAGATTCTGCGCGATCTCCTCGCCAACGCCGGCTACGAGATGTTCGAGGCCGAAAATGGCGCCGACGCGCTCACTGCGGTGGCGAACAAGCGGCCGGACCTGATCCTGATGGACATCCAGCTGCCGGTCATGGACGGCTACGAGGCGACGCGCCGCCTCAAGGCCGATCCGAACACCAAAAGCATCCCCATCATTGTGGTGACCTCCTACGCGCTCTCCGGCGACGAGGGCAAAGCGCGCGCCGCCGGCTGCGACGGCTATGTCACCAAGCCGTACAGCCCGCGGGCCTTGCTGGCGAAGATCAAAGAATATCTGCCGTAACGATTGGTAGCCATGCACGATCCGCCGCGCATCCTCATCGTCGACGATAACGAGACCAACCGCGACATTCTGCATACGCGGTTGTCGATGCACGGTTACGACCTCAGGCAGGCCGCCGACGGCGAGGAAGCGATCGCCGCCGCCAAGGAGCACCTGCCCGATCTTATTCTGCTCGACGTGATGATGCCCAAGCTCGACGGTATCGAGGTGTGCAAACGGCTGCGCGCCGATACCTCGCTGCCGTTCATGCCGATCATCCTCTGCACCGCCAAGGCGGACTCCAAGGATGTCGTCGCCGGGCTGGAGGCCGGCGCCGACGAATACCTGACCAAGCCGATCGACCAGATGGCGCTGGTGGCGCGGGTCAAATCGGTGCTGCGGCTCAAGGCGCTGCACGATCAGGTGCATGCGCAGGCAGCCGAGCTTGCCGGTCTCAACAAAGGTCTCGAGCAGCGCGTCGCCGAACAGCTTGGCGAGATCGAGCGCATGGGCCGGCTGCGGCGCTTCCTGCCGCCGCAGGTCGCCGACCTTATCGTCGCCTCGGGGCTGGAAAGCCAGCTCGAAAGCCACCGCCGCGAGATTACCGCGCTGTTCTGCGACCTGCGCGGGTTCACCGGCTTCTCCGAAAGCTCCGACCCGGAAGACGTGATGGCGCTGCTGCGCGAATACCACGACGCGATCGGCACCATCATCCACAAGCACGGCGGTACGCTCGAGCGCTATGCCGGTGACGGCGTCATGGTCATATTCAACGATCCGGTGCCGCAGCCGAATCCGGCGCTGCAGGCGGTGCAGATGGCGCTGGAGATGCGCGCGGCGCTGACCGCCCTGATGACCAAATGGCGCCGGCTCGGGCACGAGATCGGCTTCGGCATCGGCATTTCCCACGGCTACGCCACGCTCGGCACCATCGGCTTCGAGGGGCGCTTCGACTACGCCGCGATCGGCACGGTGTCGAACGTCGCCTCGCGCCTCTGCGATGAAGCGAGCTCCGGGCAGATCCTGATCAGCCCGCGCGTGCACATGGCGATAGAAAATACCGTGACCGTCGAGCCGGCCGGCGAATTCGAGCTCAAGGGCCTGCGCCGTCCGATGGCGGTTCACAATGTGATCGGCCTGTGTTCAAAAGTCTGAGACCTGCGATTGTTTGCCTTGACGGATAAGGCCAAGGCCGCGCCGAAGGACCGGCTGACAGTCGCCTCAAACGGGCCGTTTTCTGCCGAGCAACAAATTGATCTTCTGCATCAGCCGGTCAAATTCGATTGGCTTGGTATCGAACTCGTCACACCCTGCCGCCAGTGCTTTCTCGCGCGAACCCGCCATAGCATGTGCGGTCAGTGCGATAATCGGAATATTCCGGGTCTTCTGATCGGCCTTCAGTAGCTTGGTCGCTTGCCAGCCGTCCATCACGGGCAAATCAAGGTCCATCAAGATCACGTCTGGCATTTCAGCCAGAGCCTTCCGGCATCCGACTTCTCCGTCCTCCGCCACGAGTACTTCGAATCCGTCAAGCATCTCGAAGCGCATTTTCAGCATATAAACGTTGTCGTCATTGTCCTCGACATAAAGAATTTTGGTCACGAGGCCGCCTCCGGCATGACGTGTGAACTGCGCGTCTTGGTGACCAGGCGGCGCACAATCTCAACGAGTTGAGCCGGGTCAAAAGAATCCTTCAGCAGGATTCCCTTAACGCCGGAATTAAGCCGGGCGCGGTCAGCCTCCGTGAGATCGAGGGCGGTTATAACGATGACCGGAATGTCTCGCCACGCCGGTTGCGCCTGCAAAGCCGCGATAAATTGAAAGCCGTCCATTTCCGGCATCATGAGATCAAGCAGGATGACATCCGGTGGTTCCTTGGCCAGCCGATCCAGCGCTACAAGCCCATTTTCGGCTTCGCTGGCGAGCCAGTGCTCCCGCTCCAGCCATAGGCGAACACGCTCGCGCTGCATCGCGTCATCTTCGACCAAGAGCACCCGCGTGCGCCGGGCGCGGTTCTGAAACGGCCGCAGCAGCGCGATCAGCCGGTCGCGGTCGATCGGCTTCGTCAAATATCCTGCCGCGCCAAGGGTTATGCCCTTGCGGTCCGGGTCGGTGATTGTCGCCATAACCACGGGAATATTGGAAAGCCCCGGATTGCCGCGCAACGCCGCCAGCACCGTCCAGCCGTCGATGTCCGGCATTAACACGTCGAGCGTAATGGCGATCGGGTGGAGCTCTTCGGCACGCTTTAATCCTTCGCGTCCGCCCGCGGCGGTGACGACGGAGAGCCCCGCTTCGCGCAAATAATTTGCAATCAGCTCGCGCGCGGTCGGATCGTCATCGATGACAAGCACGCAATCGCCGACCGGACCGGCTTGCCCCGGCGAGGACGCCACCGGTTCGGGCACGGCCACGGCGGTGTCCGGCCCCGACGGCAGGCGGACGGTGAAGACCGAACCTTCTCCGCTCTGGCTTGTGACCGTGACGTCGCCACCCATCATGGTGCAAAGTTTGCGTGTGATCGCGAGACCAAGCCCGGTGCCGCCGTATTGACGTGCTGTCGTTTGCTCGGCTTGCACAAACTCCGCAAACAGTTTGCTCATTTGCTCGGGCGTCATGCCGATGCCGGAATCGGCGACTACGAAATTCATCCACTTGCGCCCGCTGATCACCACAGTTGTCACGCGCAGTGAGACCTCGCCACCTTTGGTGAACTTGCATGCATTGCTCAGAAGATTGAGCAGGATCTGCTTGAGACGCATCGCGTCCGCGACGATCGTGCCGATATCGGTGGGGCATTCGACATTTAGCCGGTTCTTGTTCTGATCCGCCAACGATCGAGCGGTACCGACGACCTCATCGATCAGCGCGGCGACATTCACAGTGTCGGGATTGATGTCAAGCTTGCCAGCCTCGATCTTCGACAGATCGAGCACTTGATTGATGAGATCGAGCAGATGCTTTCCCGCGCGATGCACGCGCCGGAGCGGCTCTATGGCCTTTTCGGTCCCGAACCGATCCGCGTTGCTGACCATCATATCGGTGAGGCCTATGATGGCATTAAGCGGGGTGCGCAACTCATGACTCATGTTGGCGAGGAAGCTCGACTTGGTTCGGCTCATCGCTTCAGCTTGGTCGCGCGCAGCGGTGAGCGTTTCTTCGTAGTGCTTGCGCTCCGTGATGTCGGAATAGATGACGACGATCCCCCCTTCCGGCATCGGACTGTGCCGAATTTCAAGGACTGTCCCGTCAGGACGAGTTCGTTCGAAGGTGCGCCGCTCGGCCACCGTGGCCGTGAACCGCTGCACTTCCGCTTCCGGATCGACGGCGCCGTATTCGCCGCGTTCGGCGAGATAGCGGATGAAGCCCGCATAGCTCGGCCCACCGGCAAGAAAGTCCTCGGGTATCTTCAAAAGGTCCAGCACCTGTCGGTTCCACGCCGCGATTTTCATCGCGCCATCGAACATCAGGACTCCTTGCACCATATTGTCGAATGTGACGCGCAGTTCCTCGCCGCGCCGCCGCAGCTCGGCGGTACGTTGCTCGACGATATTCTCGAGGCGGGCGGCGGCCTGTTCGCGTTCGGCAAGGAGTTGGTCAAGGGCCACCGCGTTTTCGCGGAATACCTCGATGGTGTGCGCCATTTCGGCGATTTCGTCGCCGCGGTTGTCCTCGATGTGGACGTCGCGATTTCCGCCGGCGAGCCGGTGCATCGCTTCGCTGAGGTGGACCAGGCGGAGGACCACGTCGCGCCCGACATAGAGCCATGCCACCATCGCCGCGCTCATCACGGCCACGATCGACAGCACGATCAAGATAATCTTGGCCGAGTGGATTTGCTGATCGGCGTACATGGAGATGCTTTGGGCCATGCGGCCTTGCTGCTCGACCATGTCGTCGACGGCTTGCTTTAGCGTGGCGGTCTCCGATTGCGCGTTGGCGAAGGCGACGTCGGCGTCGTGCAACCGGTTAAGCTCGTAGTTGCGCACGGCGATAATACCGTCGCTCGTCTCGATGGAACCGAGGTCGTTGTAGAGCGGGGCAAGCTTTTTTTGTTGCGCGGGGTCGTCGATGCCGTTCAGGTCCGTCTCAATCGTCCGCTTTGTCGCGTTGATAAGATCGCGCAGCGCCGCGAGCCGGCCGGCGTCGTTTGTCAGCGCCGCTTCGGTAAGAAGCCCGGCGAGACGATTCGACTCCGACTCCATTTCCCAGAGCTGCCGCAACGCTTCAAGCTTGCTATTGTGCGCGGCGTCCGCCCCCGCCTGCGTACTTGCCGCCGCGAGATGGGAATTGGATTCGCCAATGGCCGCGGTAAGGGCGTCATGGAACGCCGTGTAGGCGGGCTGAATCGCCGACGCCAGGGTGACCCGTTCAATCGATATTGCAATCCGGTCCTTGACGACTTCATTGAGCGTATCGAGCCGCCGCAACAACGCGTTGCGCTTGGCATCGATTGCGGCGGTGTCATCGACGCCCAACGCCCGCAGACGCTCGACGCCCTCCGCCAGGTTTCTCGCCTGGTCGGTAATCCGGGCTGCCGTTGCCAAACGGTCCTTGTCGTCCCTGGCGGCCATTAACCGCGGCGCCGCGGAAACCAGAACGTTGGCCTCCTCGACGAGCCGCAACGATACGATCGTCGCCGGCAGGCTGCTCGAAACGATGTCGTGGGTGGTCGCCCCGATGACGGTGAATTCGTAAAACGCGATGGACGAACTGACGATCGTAAGTGCGGCGGCAAAGCCGAAGGCGGAAAAAAGCCGGGCGCGTATGGTGGTGAGCCAACGCGGGCGGAGTTTGTCGACGCGGTCAGCCTGAGCCACCGATTACCTCGCTGCGGTCATTCGACGGACACCCGCATCCTGCGGCCTCGCCTATTGGCGCCGGTTGATGAAAAAGGTTTCGATCACGCGCGCCTCCTTGGTATCGATATTGTGCGGGCCGTCGAGGTCGAATTCGGCGCCTAACATCTTCGCCGTCGCCCCGGAGACCAGGACGCGGTCCGGCTGGCCGGCCGCTTCGACGCGCGCCGCAATGTTGACCGTATCGCCCCACACGTCATAGGCAAATCTGCGGGTGCCGATAACGCCGGCCATGACCGAACCCGAATGCAGGCCCACCCTGATGGACATCGGCACGGGCAGCCGCGAGCGCAGCCGGCCGGCCGCCGCGACCATATCGAGGGCGAGCTTTGCCGCATGACGCGCGTGCCCGCTGCGCGGCATCGGCACGCCGGCAATCGCCATGTAGTTGTCGCCGATCGTTTTTATCTTTTCGACCCCGAGGTCCTCGGCGAGCCGGTCGAATTCGCTGAAAAGCTGATTCAGGCAGCCGACGATCTCATAGGCCTTCATGCGGGCCGTGATTTTGCCGAAGCCGACGATATCGGCAAAAATAACGGTCGCATCCTCGAAATGGTCGGCGATATTGTTTTCGCCATTGCGCAGGCGCGCGGCGATATCGGGCGGGAGTATATTTCGCAACAGGCCCTCGGAGTGTTTCTTCGCCTGTTCGATTTTGCCGAGATATTCCACCTCCAGCGAGCGCAGCGAGCCGCGGCGCAGCGCCGATGCGATCCGCGCGCGCAATATGACGGGATTGAACGGCTTGGCCAGGTAATCGTCTGCGCCGAGCTCGATGCATTTCGACACCTTTTCGGTGTCGGTGTCGGCGCTGATCATGACGACGGGAATGTCGCGCGTATCCGGATTGGCCTTGATGATCTTGAGCACCTCGTCGCCATTGAGATCCGGCATCATCATGTCGAGCAGGACGAGATGGAATTGTTCCCTTTCGAAAAAGGCAAGCGCCTCTCGGCCGCCGGACGCATCGACCACGCGCTCATGACCGTCGGACTCCAGAAGCAGCCGGAGTGTGTATCGGTTGTCCTCATTGTCATCGACAATAAGAATGCGCGGAAGATCCGTTGCCATGCCGGTCTCGAGCTGTTTTGGGAGCCCCCGGGGATGCCTTCGGCGGGCGTTTCGGGAACCCGGCGCGAACTTTAATTGACGGCTGCCGCGGGCGCCAGTGCCGCCAGGCGCGCCGGCCGCCGATAGGCTGCAAAGCCGATGCATAAGAGCATACCAGCTTCGTGATGAGGCTCGATGTTCGCCTTGGGCATTCGCTGCCGATTTATTCCGCGCCAGTGCCGATCTTTGTCTGTCGTTGGTCCAAGAGACAACAAACTCGGATGCAGTTCGTTTGTCCGTAGAGTGCCAGATTTGGATAACTCACGAGGGGCAAACAGCGCTCGCGTTGCAATACGGTGCGCCATGGTCTAACGGGATGGGCTGTTATCGGCGATCTCGAAGACGCAGAAGACGACCGGGTTTTCGAAGAAGCAATCACAGCCGATTATATTTACAGTGGAGGCGCCGCGACGTCGGAATCGATTCTCCGAGCGCTCAAGCTTTCCATTTTCGTTCGGCCCAAACAAGTGACGGCATTTATCATCACCTGACGTCGATTCGCGTCAAATCACGTTCGGCGTTCGCTGACGACGATAAATTGCAGATTGCTTTGCGTCGGCGGTCAATTTCTCCGAGCGCCGGATATCGGCGACGATGCGCCCGACCTCGGGTAGTGCGTGCTTGTAGAATTTCTTCAGTCCGGCGCAGAGGTAGTTCAGGCCCGACTCGCCGTCCGGCGTGCGGATCAGGCGGTTTTTCGGGCATTCTCCCCAGCAATCCTTGAGATAGGGGCACTCGCGGCAATAGCGCGGTAGCGCCTCGGACTTGGCATAGCCGAACTTGACTTGCTCGGGAGAGAAAACCATTTCCGCGAGTGGCTTTTCGCGCACTGTGCCCAACCGATATTCCGGATAGACGTAATGGTCGCAGGAATAGACGCTGCCGTCGTGCTCCAGCGCGACGCCCTTGCCGCAGAACTCGTTATAAATGCAAAGCTGCGAAGGAAGCCCCATATGCTGGGCCACGAGCGTCTCGATGTGGTTGACCAGCACCTTGCCAAAGTCCTTGCGGCGCCATTCGTCGAACACCCGCGACAGGAAGTAGCCGTACTCGTCGGGATCCACCGACCAGTCGGTGACGACGGAGTTAGGATGATCGGGGCGCGCCTCGGGGCTGCCGACGATCGGCAGCTTGGATTCGTCCCATTTCTGCGGCGCCGTCGTCTCGAAAGCCTTGAGCTGAACGATCGGGATGAACTGCATGTAAGTGGAATCGAGCTCGCTGCGCAGAAACCGGTAAACGTCGAGCGGCCGCGACCCGTTGAGACGGTGCACGCAGGTGAGCGTATTGAAGGGCACACCGAATTTGCGCAGCAACTTTGCGGCGGCCATGACCTTGTCGAAGGTCGGCGCGCCGCCCTTGTTGACGCGAAACACGTCGTGCAGTTCGCGCGGGCCGTCAATGCTCAGCCCGACAAGGAAGCGGTGCTCCTTGAGAAACTTTGCCCATTCCTCGTTGAGCAGAACGCCGTTGGTCTGCAGGTCGTTTTCGATGCGCTGGCCGGATTTTTCGTATTTCTTCTGTAGCGCGATCACGCGCCGATAAAAATCAAGGCCGCGCAGCGTCGGTTCGCCGCCTTGCCACGAAAACACGACCTGCGGGCCCGTCGAGCCTTCGATATATTGCCGGATGAAGAGATCAAGCGTGTCTTCGCTCATCTCCCCCGTGCCCGGACCGTCGCGCAAGGTTTCCTTGCTCAAATAGAAACAATACTTGCAGTCGAGATTGCAGGTTGAGCCGGCGGGTTTGGCCATGACGTGGAATTGGCCGCCCGACTTTGCGTGCACTTTCTGCGGCGCCGTGTATTTATCGAGCATCGTGTATCCGTATCCCTGAGAGGCGCTCAGCCCGCTTTGATAGCACGGATTTCTGCGGCGCGCGCGTCGACTGGGATGATGGGAAGTTCACCCGCGCCCTTGACCGGCAGGCTGCGCAGATGGTCCATGATTGCTTGCCATTCCTTGATCTCACGAGGAGCGTCGTTTTTCGCGGGGGCCGCGACGCCGGCCGGATCGAATGTGCCCACCGGCGGCAGCAGGTCGGGAGTCTCGCTGCGGGGCATGTCGAGTGCCTCGACTTTCGATTTGAGCGGCTGCCCGTCTTTCTTCTTGGGCGCAAGCGAAAGCTTGCCTTTCGTGTATTTCGGAATCGCCGCGAGAATCACGCCGACATAGAGCGAGCACGAAAGGCTGTACAAGCGCTCGTCCTTGCCGGTGATGTCGATGGCGCGATAGCCGCGATCGAGATCGCCCAGCTCGATCGCCGTCACGACGTCGAATTGCGGGCGCGCTGGATCGTAGTAGAACCGCATGCCGGAGGCGCGCGGGAAATACTCGCCGGGGTGCGCGGGATTGTCGATGAGAAAGAACTCAAGCAGACTTTTCAATTCATGGCCGGTGAACCAGGCGGTCACCATGGTGCTGCCAGCCGTCTTATCGAGGACGCCGGCACCGAGCGGCGCCACCGCGAACACATCGTAAACGGTCTGCACGCCCGATTTCCCGTGCATCAGGCCGGAGCGCATCGTTCCGTTGGCATTGAAGCCAATGTCCGCCTTCGTCGCCTTGCGGAAGGCATCGGTGATGAGGTTGGCAAGCGGGGTGCTGGCGGCGATGTCGGTGAATGTATTGGGCAGGTCCTGTGGCACCACCGCCAGAGGCTGATCGACGCTGTAGCCGCGTGACGCAAACACCACTGCGGTGACCGTCTTTTTGAATCTTTCGATTTCGTCGGCGATTGTTCTATCGCCAGCAATGCTGTCGTCGATCGGATGTAGCTGGTAGGAATCGACCGTCAACTTGTCACCGTCCAGCGTAATCACCAGCTCGCCGAGATTTTCGCAGTACTTGCCGGTCTGGACCACGGGCGTGCGGCCGTTGACCATGACCGGCTCATAAAGCTCGGTATGGCTGTGGGCGCCGATGACAATATCGATGCCCGGCACGGCTTTGGGCAGACGGACGTCTTCGCCGTCGGTGAAGCGTCCGTCCTTCCCCTTTTCCATGCCGCCGTGGCTGAGCGCGATGACGACATCCGCCTTCTCGGTCTCGCGGAGGAGTTTCACCATCTCGCGCGCGCTTTCGATGGCATCG
>DATJYA010000315.1:0-2081 GCA_035499835.1 Pseudolabrys sp. | reverse complement strand
TCGAGCACCAGCCGGTTGCCGCCATTCTTGGTTTCCAGCGCATTCAAGATCGCCGGCAGGTGACCCTCAAACTGGACGTCGACGACGGCGCCGATGACCTGCGTGATTTTTCCGACTGCGTTTTGCGGCGTTGCCATGAATTTCTCCTCCAAACCAGATGCTCTCAGCCGACGGTCAACGTGACGGGCACGTTGCCGCGCGTGGCGCGTGAATAGGGGCAAATCTTGTGGGCGTCCTCGATGAGCGCCTGCAGCTTGGCCTTGTCGGCGCCGGGAAGCGCGACCTTGATTTCCGCCTTGAAGCCGAAGCTCACCTCGTCCTTGTCCATGTCGAGGGTGACGGTGACGCGGGCGTCCTGGCCGTCGAGGCCGTGCTTCTTGGCGAGCGCCAGGATCGCCTGGCCGAAGCAGGACGACCAGCCGAGCGCGAACAACTGCTCCGGATTGTGGCCCTCGCCATTGCCGCCGAATTCCTTTTGCAGCGCCATGGCGAGCGCCAGACCGCCGTTTTCCAGCACCGCACGGCCGTTGCGGCCGCCTTTGGTCGTCGCCGAGATTTTGTAGGCCATGCGCAGCTCCCTTACAGCGCCTCGGCGCCGGAGATGATCTCGATCAGTTCCTTGGTGATCATCGCCTGGCGGGTGCGGTTATAGGTCAGCGTCTGCTTGCGGATCATTTCGCCGGCGTTGCGGGTGGCGTTGTCCATCGCGCTCATGCGCGCGCCCTGCTCGGAGGCGGCGTTTTCCAGAAGCGCGCGGAACACCTGCACCGACAGATTGCGCGGCAGAAGCTCGTTGAGGATTTCTTCCTCGTCCGGCTCGTATTCGTAGGACGCCGGCGCGCCGCCCGCGGCGACGGCTTCGAAGGTCGGCGGAATGATCTGCTGCGCGGTCGGGATCTGCGCGATCACCGATTTGAAGCGCGAGAAGAACAGCGTGGCGACGTCGAAGGCGCCTTCGGCAAACAGCGTCAGGATCTTGTGGGCGATCATGTCGGCCTGCTCGAAGCCGATCTGCTTGACGCCGCGCAACTCCATGGTTTCGATGATGTATTTGCCATAGACCCGGCGCAGCTGGTCGGCGCCCTTGCGGCCGACGCAGAGGATTTTGACGTCCTTGCCCTCGGCGGTCAGCGCGTTGAAGCGCTCGCGCGCGAGGCGCACGATCGAGGAATTGAACGGGCCGCACAGGCCGCGCTCGGCGGTGCAGACGATGAGCAGATGCACCTGGTCCTTGCCGGTGCCGGCCAGAAGCTTCGGCGCCGAGTCGCTGCCGGCGACCGCCGCGGCGATCGAGCCGAGCACCGCGCCCATGCGCTCGGCGTAGGGACGCGCCGCTTCCGCCGCGGCCTGCGCGCGGCGCAGCTTCGAGGCCGCGACCATCTGCATGGCCTTGGTGATCTTTTGCGTCGCCTTGGTCGCGGCGATGCGGACGCGCATGTCCTTGAGCGAGGCCATCTAACTCTCTTCGTCTCTTCCTTCGTCATGCCCGGCCTTGTGCCGGGCATCCACGTCTTCCTTTTCTTCCACGTCGCGAGGCGTGGATGGCCGGGACAAGCCCGGCCATGACGGCGAATTAGGCAAACGTCTTGGTGTAATCGTCGACGATGCCCTTGAGCTTGGCTTCGTCGCCGCTCGACAGGTCGCCGCTCTTGCGGATCGAATCGAGCAGATCGGCGTGCTTGGTGCGCAGCAGCGTCAGCAGGCCGTTCTCGAATTTACGCACCTGCGCGACCTCGAGCCTGTCGAGGTAGCCGTTGACGCCGGCCCAGATCACGGTCGCCTGCTCTTCCATCTTCAGCGGCGAGAACTGCGGCTGCTTCAAGAGTTCGGTCAACCGCGCGCCGCGATTGAGCAGGCGCTGCGTGGTGGCGTCGAGGTCGGAGCCGAACTGGGCAAAGGCCGCCATTTCGCGGTACTGCGCCAGCTCGCCCTTGATCTTACCGGCGACCTTTTTCATCGCCTTGGTCTGCGCCGCGGAGCCGACGCGCGACACCGAGAGGCCGACGTTCACCGCCGGGCGGATGCCCTGATAGAACAGGTCGGTCTCGAGGAAGATCTGCCCGTCGGTGATGGAAATGACG
>DATJYA010000314.1:0-2542 GCA_035499835.1 Pseudolabrys sp. | reverse complement strand
ACGCGCAACCACCGGGAACATGCCGAGCGGAATGCGGTAGGCCGGATTCATCCAGAAGCCGCCGAGCGGCTTGGTCAGCGCCTGCACGCTGACGAGGTGCTTCATCCAGTAAGTGCCCGTCCAGCCCGGCACGATGAGACGGGCCGGCGCCCCGTTTAAGTGAGGCAGCGGCGCGCCGTTCATTTCGTAGGCGATGATGGTATCGGCGTCCATCGCTTTCCATGCCGGGATGCTCTTGATGAAGTCCGGCGTCTTGTCGATCGCGGGGCCGTCGGCGCCGTTGAATCCGATCTCGATTGTCTCCTTTTTCACGCCGACCTTATCGAGGATGTCCTTGAGCTTGGCGCCCTTCCAGCGGGCACAGCCCATGGCGCCATAACCCCATTCGACGCCGGCGACGTGCGGGCTCGACAGCCCGCGGCGGTTGCCCGAGCATTGATTGACCGCAACGATCTCGATTGCCGGCATGGCCTTGAGATCGTCGAGGGTGATCTCGGCCTGGCCGTTGGCGCCGTCGCCGCCAACCGAAATCTTGTACGTCTTGGGGTTGACTTCCGGAATGTCGGCGAGGTGGTAGCGCACGAAGAACTGATCGTTCGGCGTGATCGGCGTGCGGAAATATTCGAGCGGCGATTCATAATTCGGCGGCCGGTCGGCGAGCTGGATCAGCGGCTTCTTGCCGGGCAACGTGCCCATGGTGACGTAGCTGCCGATGCCGTCGGGCACTCCGGGCGACAATTCGGCCGCGGCCTCAGCCGCTGAAAATTTTGCCAGGCCCGATACCGCAAGCGCGGCACCGGCGCCCGCCGTCGAAAGCAGATGGCGTCGTGTGATCATCGTTTCCCTCCCTCGAGGTTTTATCTCAGCCGATGCGGTCATCACCGCCGGCCTTAGATAGCCGTATTTGAATATGAACCCGTTCCGCCGGTCAATGCGGATCGTTTCACGAGCGGGAAAATTCGACGCCGCGCTGCAGCGTAAGATTTTCGAATGTCGTTTGCGCGAAGACGGCGGGCTAGCGGCCGATGCGGCGCGGCTCCGGCCGCGTGGCGAGCGCCTGCCAGAGCAGTTTGTATTTGGGCGTCGGCGCAAGAATTGGATCGCGCTCGCCGCAGAAACGGCGATTGCGCTCGGCCTGTGCGAACAGCGCGCCGATCTTCGGCTCGCTGCCGGCGGCGATGAGCGTCAGCCGGTCGAGCGCGCAAGCGAGCGTCGAGCGCTCGATGAAATCGGCGCCGCCCTGGCAGAAGCGGCCGGATAGCTGCAACGGCGGATCGTCGAAATCGCGCAGGAAGCCGAGGCAATGGCGAACCGGCGGTTCGGTCAGATCGAAGATCGCAACCGACAGCGGCCCGAATTTGCTCGGCAGCGGCGCTTGCATGCGCAGTTCGGACATCGGGCCGGCCTCGGCGGCGCGCGCGGCAAGGTCGTCCTGAGGCGCCGCGAAGGCCGGCAGCTCCTGACCGGCGCGGTAGATCTCGACCGCAAGGAACGGCGCGGGACTGCTGATCTCGCCGAGAGTCAAAATATCCCTGCGGCCGCCGCCTTCGACGTTGCGCTGGATGGCGTAGCTCGCCGGCACGCCGGCCGCCTCGGGAATTTCCAGCGCAAAGGCCGGGAACGGCCGTTCGATCGTTATCCAGGGCGATTGATGTATGGGATTGATGGCGTCGATCGCCGGCGCTGATTGAAAAAATTGTGCCGCGGCAATGGACAGCAGCGAAATGCCGCCCAGATACGCGCAGACGCGCGTAACGATGAAGGGCAACTCCTCGCGCCAGGAATAAAGGGCCGGATGCACAGCTCAAGCTCCAACGGACCGCCGTTGTCTTGGGCGTTATTCTCGCCTAGAAGCACTGCCATTCGGTTCCATCGGCGCACGCGCCGGTAGGCAAGTATTCTGGAGAGTTAACGATGGGTTACAAGGTCGCCGTGGCCGGGGCCACCGGCAATGTCGGGCGCGAAATGCTCAACGTTCTGGACGAGCGGAATTTTCCCGCCGACGAGGTGGTTGCGCTTGCCTCGCGCAAGAGCGTCGGTACGGACTGCTCGTTCGGCGACAAGACGCTGAAAGCGAAGGCGCTCGACCATTACGATTTCTCCGACGTCGACATCTGCCTGATGTCGGCGGGCGGGGCGGTGTCGAAGGAGTGGTCGCCGAAGATCGCCGCGCAGGGCGCGGTGGTCATCGACAATTCGTCGGCCTGGCGCATGGACCCTGACGTACCGCTGATCGTTCCCGAGGTGAATGCCGATGTCGCCGCTGGCTTCACCAAGAAGAACATCATCGCCAATCCGAACTGCTCGACCGCGCAGCTCGTCGTCGCGCTCAAGCCGCTGCACGACAAGGCGACGATCAAGCGCGTCGTGGTCGCGACCTATCAGTCGGTGTCCGGCGCCGGCAAGGAGGCGATGGACGAATTGTTCACGCAGACCAAGTCTGTGTTCACGCTCGGCGAGATCGAGAACAAGAAGTTTCCCAAGCGCATCGCCTTCAATCTCATTCCGCAGATCGACGTGTTCATGGAGGACGGCTACACCA
>DATJYA010000313.1:0-3392 GCA_035499835.1 Pseudolabrys sp. | reverse complement strand
CTGGCGGTGGAAATGTTCGTGGTCAAAAGCGGCCGCGCGCGCACGCTGCTGGTCAACGAGATCGCGCCGCGCGTGCACAATTCCGGACACTGGACCATCGACGGCGCCACCGTGTCGCAGTTCGAACAGCACATCCGCGCCATCGCCGGCCTGCCGCTCGCGAAACCGCTGCGGCTCGGCCGCGTCGAGATGACGAACCTGATCGGCGCGGAGGTGAACGAAGCGGCGCAATGGCTGACCGTGCCCGGCGCTTCGCTGCACCTCTACGGCAAGGGCGAGGCGCGCCCCGGCCGCAAGATGGCGCATGTGACCCGGGTGTGGCCTGCGCGCTAGGCAGACGCCGGCGGAAGCCTATTGCGCCGGCTTGATGCCCAGCGTCTTGCCGATCTCGGCCACGGTCTCGCGCTGCTCCTTGATAGCGTCGGCCAGGTCCTGCGGCGTGCCGGGATTGACCACCTGCCCGCTCGCCGTGAGCTTGGCCGCGATTTCCGGGTCGGCGACCACGTCGCGGATGTCGGCGGCGATGCGCTCGCGCACCGAAAGCGCCATGTCCTTCGGCCCAAACAGGCCGACCAGCCCGTCAAATTCCAGCGACTTGTAGCCGGCTTCCGCCGCGGTCGGGATGTCGTTGAGCGAGGCCGCGTGCTGGCGGTTGGTCAACGCAATGACCGTGACCTTTCCGGCCTGCACCCGCGGCCGCATGATCGCATAGGCGCCGACGAAGGCATGGATGCGGCCTTCGGCGAGATCGTTGATCGCGGTCACCGGGTCCTTGTACGGCACCTTGGTTATGTCGAGATGCTCGGTCTTGAGGAAGGCCTGGAACAGCAGATCGTTGGCGCCGGTCACCGAGGCATAGTTGAGCTTGCCCGGCGCCGCCTTGATCTTTCCGGCAAGTTCCTTGACCGAGGAGACGCCGAGCGGCGCCGGCACGCCGAGCGCGATCAGCGTGTTGGTGACGCGCGCGATCGGCGCCAGATCGTCGGGCTTGTACGGCAGCGTGTCGTGCAGCAGCGGATGCGCGGTGAAGGTCGAGGCCGGCGCGAACAGCAGCGTGTGATCGTCCTGCGCCGAGACCATGGCCATGATGGCGACGATGGCGTCGCCGCCCGGGCGATTTTCCACCACCACCGGCTGCCCCCACTTCTGCGACAGTTTGTCGGCGAGAAGCCGCGCGGTGATGTCGACGCCGGAGCCGGGGCCGAGCGGGATCAGGAACTTGACCGGGCGCTGCGGCCAGCTCTGCGCGCTTGACGGCGCGGCAGTGAGCACGGACGCGAGGGCGCACAAAACAGCAGCAAGAACCGAACGCCGCGAGCTGAACATGATGTCTCCCGTGACCTGAAAATGAGCAGCTGCGTCTTTAGCCGGTTTCGCGCGGCAATATCAATTTCAATTCAGCAGGCGCGCAATTCGCGCGCGCCACGGCATTTGCGCACCCATGATGTGAAATTGCTCATGCATGTTGCACTGCCGCGAATTTGCGCAGCATGATTTTTTGTGCGCGCGATCAAGCGCTTGATGTTGCCATGTGCGCGGCGCATGGCGAAACGAGAAAAATTCCGGCCAGCCACTTCGGGTGCGCGGGCTTTTCTGTTAGTTTCGCGTGCATCTCAACAAGGGAGGCAAGCCGTGGCTCTTGCCTTGAAGTGGGAAGTTCTGGCGGTGTGCGCCGTGTTCGCTTTCGTCGGCGCGGTCCTGCTCGGAGCGTTCTGACGATCAAGCGGCCGACGACATCGCCAAAGCAAAAATTGCCGGTGTGAAACCGGCCGAAGGATTGAACACCGGAGAGCGCCGCTCTCCGGTGTTTTGTTTTGCGCTTCGCGCGCCGCGTGTCCGCTTTCCCTCTCCCACCCGGATCGGCGCTTCGCGCCGTCCGGGGGCAGGCTCTTGAGGGAGAAGGAAGAGAGGACGCCTCGCCGTTTCCAGTTACGCCGCGGTCGCAACCGCGCGCGGATCATAGTTGAGGATCGGCGCCAGCCAGCGCTCGCATTCGGCGACGCTCCAGCCCTTGCGCCGCGCATAATCCTCGACTTGGTCGCGCTCGATCTTGCCGACGCCGAAATAGGCCGACTGCGGATGGCTGAAATAGAGCCCGCACACCGCCGCGCCCGGCCACATGGCGAAGCTTTCGGTGAGCGTGACGCCGATACGCTCGGCATTGAGCAAGCGGAACAGCGTACCTTTCTCGGTATGGTCGGGCTGCGCCGGATAGCCGGGCGCCGGGCGGATGCCGCGATAGCGTTCGCCGATCAGCTCCGCCGCCGAGAGCGCTTCGTCCGGCGCATAGCCCCAGAATTCCCTGCGCACGAGGCTGTGCAGCCGCTCGGCAAAAGCTTCGGCGAGACGATCGGCCAGCGCCTTGACCAGGATCGCGGAGTAATCGTCATTGGCGCGCTTGAAGCGCTCGGCGATTTCGTCCTCGCCGAGGCCGGCGGTGACGGCGAAGGCGCCGATGTAATCGGTGACGCCGGCCGGCGCGACAAAGTCCGCGATGCAACTATTGGCGCGGCCTTCGCGCTTGGACAATTGCTGGCGCAGACCATGCAGCGTCGCCATGGGCTTGACCCTCGCCTCGTCGGCGTAAAGCTGGATGTCGTCGCCCACAGCGTTCGCCGGCCAGAAGCCGACGACGGCGCTCGCCTTGAACCAGCGCTCGGCGACGATCTTCTCCAGCATTGCCCGCGCATCGTCGTACAGCGCGCGCGCCGCCTCGCCGAACTTGGCATCGTCGAGAATGGCGGGGAATTTGCCGGACAGCTCCCAGGTGGCGAAGAACGGCGTCCAGTCGATGAAATCGATCAGCTCGGCGATCGGATAATCGCCGAGCACCCTGGTGCCGAGGAATGACGGCCGCGGCGGCGCATAAGCCGACCAGTCGAGCCTGGACGCATTGGCGCGCGCCGCCGGCAATGACAGCCGCGCCTTGTCCTCTTGCGCCCGCGCATGGGCGGCGGCGATCCGCGCGTAGTCGCCGCGCAGTTCGGTGACGTAACCGCTGCGTTGCTCGCGCGACATCAGCGCCTGCGCCACGCCCACGGCGCGGCTGGCGTCGTTCACGTGCACCGCCTGTCCGCGCTTGTAGTTCGGGTGGATCTTCACCGCCGTGTGCACGCGGCTGGTGGTGGCGCCGCCGATCAAGAGCGGCAGATCGAGGCCCTGCCGCTCCATCTCCGCGGCGACGTGGCACATCTCGTCGAGCGACGGCGTGATCAGGCCGGAGAGCCCGATGATGTCGGCCTTCTCCGCCCTGGCGGTTTCCAGAATCTTCGCCGCCGGCACCATGACGCCGAGGTCGATCACCTCGTAATTGTTGCACTGGAGCACGACGCCGACGATGTTCTTGCCGATGTCGTGGACGTCGCCCTTGACCGTCGCCATCACGATCTTGC
>DATJYA010000312.1:0-4290 GCA_035499835.1 Pseudolabrys sp. | reverse complement strand
GACCTTGTTGCCCGCCTGATTGGCAAGCGTCGCGCCGTTCTGGATCGCCAGCGCCTGGAATAGCCAGTAGGGGAAGCCGGACGAGGGAATTTCGATGCCCCACTGCGTGACATTGCCGGACGCATCCTTCTTGGTCAGCTTCTTGCCGAACGCGATCATCTCATCCCAGGTCGCCGGCGCTTTTTCCGGATCGAGGCCGGCCGCCTTGAACGCCTCCTTGTTCCAGTATTGCACGATGGTCGAACGCTGGAACGGAATGCCCCAGGTGCGGCCGTCAGCCTGGCTGTTCTCCATGAAGGCCGGATAGAAGGACTTGATCCAGGCCTTGTCGGCCTCGGAGGTCGCAATCGTCTCGTAGGGTTCGATCAGATCGTCGTCGATCAGCGAGAACATGTCGGTCGACAGCAGCACCGCAACGTCCGGCGAATTGCCCGCCTTGGCCGCGGTCATCGCCTTGACGATCGAGTCCTGGTAGCTGCCCGTATAGACGGGCTTTATGGTGATATCCGGGTGCGCCTTGCTGAACTCGGCGGCATAACCGTCGATGATCTTGGTAATCGGGCCGCCCACGGCGATCGGATAATAGAAGGTGATGTCGGTCGCCGAAGCGGCCGAGACACCAAGGGCCATTGCCGCAAATGCCGCGGCGACTGCGGTTCGAGCAAAGATATTCATGCGTACCCCCATCTTTGTTGTTCAGTTTGCGTAACGTCGTCGCGGCGGCGATCTGGCGTCGACGGCAATGCGTTCTCCGCTCGCACTGTCGAAGACATGCGCGGCGGAGGCGTCCCAGGTGAGACCGACCGCGGCGTCGACCGGCGGAGCGCTGTCGCCCCGGGTACGGGCCAGGATCGTCCGCTCGCCGACCGCGCAGGTGACGAGCGCCTCGGCGCCGAGATATTCGACGGCCGTTACAGCGGCATGAAACCGGCCCGGGGCTGCGGTCTTTTCCACCGTGACGTCTTCCGGCCGCAGCCCGAGCGTGCGGCCCCGCCCGGGCGCATCGAACAGCACCGGACCGTGCGTGCCCGCAATCACGGCGCCGCCCGGGCCATCGTCGAGTTCGAGGAAGCTCATCGGAGCGCCGCCGATGAAACGGGCGGCGAACAAGGTCGCTGGACGTTCATAGAGGTCGGCCGGCTCGCCGTTCTGCTCGATGCGGCCGGCTCGCATGAGGATGACGCGATCGGCCATGCTCATGGCCTCGGTCTGATCATGGGTCACATAGATCATGGTGACGCCGAGCCGTTGCTGCAGGGCGCGGATTTCGCGGCGCAGATCCTGGCGCAGTTGCGCGTCGAGATTGGACAGCGGTTCGTCGAGCAGGCAGACCGGCGTCTCGGCGATCAGGGCACGGCCCAGGGCCACGCGCTGTTGCTGGCCGCCCGACAGTTGCCCCGGCTTGCGCTCCAGAAGCGCCTTCAGCCCGAGAAGCTCGGCAACCTTGTCGAGCCGGCGCGTGGTCTCCGCCCTTGGCGTGCCGCGCACCGACAGGCCGAAGGTGATGTTGGCGGCGACCGACAGGTGCGGGAACAGGGCGTAGGACTGGAACACCATGGCGACGCCGCGCGCCGAGCCGGTCAAGCCCGCGACATCGCGGCCGCCGATTTCGATTGCGCCGCTGGTCGGCTCGTCGAGGCCGGCGATCATGCGCAGCATCGTGCTCTTGCCGCAGCCGGACGGCCCGAGAATGACGGCCAGATGGCCGGATTCGACTTCGAAGGAAACGTCGCTGACCGCCGGGGTCTCACCCCAGCGCTTGGATACCGAGCGGACGACCACGCTCGTCACGGTCTCACCTGTCGACGCTGGGGGCCAAAACGGCTGTTCGAATAACAACGTTACATGACTGTCATACGACGGCGGAAGGGCCAAAAATCGTTCGTTTCCTCAAGGGGTTTTGCGCCCGGACGGCCGGCGGCAAAGGTGCTAAATGCCTTGCCGTGCGCATCATCGTTGCCGCCGTCGGACGCCTGAAGCAGGGGCCGGAAACCGAGCTTTCCGAGCGCTACCGCAAGCGCGCAGCGCAAACCGGCCGCAATCTCGGCCTGCGCGACATCGAGATCATCGAAATCCGGGAAAGCCGCGCCGCCGACGCGGGCAAACGCATGCTCGAGGAATCGATTGCGCTGGCCAACATCATCCCACAAGGCTCGGCCGTGGTGCTGCTCGATGCCCACGGCGAAAATCTCGACAGCGCCGGCTTCGCCGCCCGGCTGTCGCAATGGCGCGCCGCCGACCGTCCCGCCATCGTGTTCATGATCGGAGGCGCCGATGGGCTCAGCCCCAGCCTCGCCGACAAGTCGGATTTGCGGCTTTCCTTCGGCGCTGCCACCTGGCCGCATCAACTGGCCCGGGTGATGTTGCTCGAACAGCTTTATCGCGCCACCACGATTTTGGCCGGCCACCCGTACCATCGCGCCTGAATCGCCCCGCAATTTGGACTTAATCGAAGGCCAGAAATCGGCCGCCACAATCTCCTTGCCGTCCACAGAGGCGGGCGTAACTTGGCTGCAATGATTTGCCCCGGCGGTCTTAACCGCTTCCCTTCGCGCTCGGCCTTGGCCGCTTGGCTGGGTCTGACATTGCCGCTGGCGTTTGCGGCAGCACAGGAGCAACCGGCGAACAAGGGGGCCCCGGCCGCAGTTCCGGCAAGCCTGCAACAGCGCGATCAGGAACTCGACGCCGCGCGCGACGCGCAACGCAAATCCGCCGACGCCGAGGCCGCCCTCAAGCGCGAGATCGAAGAGATCGGCGCCGACCGGCGCAAGCTCAATCAGCAACTGATCGATACCGCCGCCCATTCGCGCGAGCTGGAGGCCAAGGTCGCGGCGACCGAGGCGCGGCTCGCGCCGCTCGACGAAAACGAGGCCAGCATCCGCAAGTCGCTCGACGGCCGCCGCGCCGTCATCGGCGAGGTGCTGGCGGCGTTGCAGAGGATCGGTCACCGGCCGCCGCCGGCGCTGATCTCCAGCCCCGAGGATGCATTGCAGACCGTGCGCACCGCCATGCTGCTCGGCGCCGTGCTCCCCGAGATGCGCCAGCAGGTCGACGCGCTCGCCAACGATCTCACCGAGCTGGTGAACGTGCGCAAGAAGATCGCCGAGGAACGCGACCGCCTGCAGAAGGAGGTCGCTTCCCTCGACGAGCAGCGCACGCGCATGAGCGCGCTGGTTGCCGAGCGGCAGAAGCAGCAGTCCGAGCGCGAGAAGGCGCTCGACGCCGAACGGACGCGGGCAGCCGATCTCGCCAAGCAGGTCGACAATCTCAAAGATTTGATCGCCAGGCTCGAGCAGGGCCTCGACCCGGCGATCCGCGCCGCCCGCGACGCCGCCCGTGGCGACCACCGGCCGGCGCTGTCGGCCTTCCGCGACCCCGGGCGTCTGGCGCCGGCGGTCGCCTTCGCGTCACTGCGCGGACAAATTCCAATTCCGGTTAATGGCGTCAAAATCAAGGATTACGGGGCGCCCGACGGCCTCGGCGGAGCGGAAAAGGGGCTTTCCATCGCCACCCGCGCCGGCGCCCAGGTCACCGCACCCTCCGATGGCTGGGTTGTCTATGCCGGGCCGTTCCGCTCCTATGGCCAACTCTTGATCCTCAATGCCGGCGGCGGCTATCATATCTTGCTCGCTGGGATGGAACGGATATCAGTTGATCTCGGACAGTTTGTTCTGGCCGGAGAACCCGTTGCGGTGATGGGAAACGGCTCCCATATCGCCTCGATCCTCGCGACTGGCTCCAGCCAACCGGTGCTCTACGTTGAATTTCGAAAAGACGGGGTTCCCGTCGATCCAGGCCCATGGTGGGCATCTGGCGAAGGTGAAAAGGTTCGCGGATGATGATGCGCAAAACCTCTCTGATACTCCTCGGCGCGGCGGCGGGTGCGGCGATGACGCTGTTCGCCACCCAGCCGCACATGGCGTTTGTCGGTTCGAGCGCCAAGGCGGCGGTGGCCGACACCTACCGGCAGCTCAACCTGTTCGGCGACGTCTTCGAGCGGGTGCGCTCCGATTACGTCGAGCAGCCCGACGATTCCAAGCTCATCGAATCCGCGATCAACGGCATGCTGGCCGGCCTCGATCCGCATTCGAGCTACATGGATCCGAAGAGCTTCCGCGACATGCAGGTGCAGACGCGCGGTGAGTTCGGCGGCCTCGGCATCGAGGTCACCATGGAAGACGGCCTGATCAAGGTGGTGGCGCCGATCGACGAGACGCCCGCCGCCAAGGCCGGCGTACTCGCTAACGACATCATCACCAAGCTCGACGACGACCAGGTGCAGGGCATGAC
>DATJYA010000311.1:0-2296 GCA_035499835.1 Pseudolabrys sp. | reverse complement strand
CGGGTCGTACCGCACCTTCTTCAAAGTATCGCCGCCGCTGCGCGCCGAGGACGACCGCAAGGCGCTGATCGCGGCGCTGGCGAGCGGCACGATCGACGTGGTGATGTCGGATCACAATCCGCAGGACGTCGAGGTCAAGCGTCTGCCCTTCGCCGAAGCCGCCGCCGGCGCCATCGGCCTCGAGACCATGCTCGTTGCCGGTCTGCGCCTGGTGCATTCCGGCGAGATCGACCTCGTCACGCTGCTGCGCGCGATGTCGACGCGGCCCGCGGAACTGCTCGGACTTCCCGGCGGCACGCTGCGCGGCGGCGCCCCCGCCGACGTCATCGTCATCGATCTCGACCTGCCCTGGGTGCTCGATCCCGACGAGCTGAAATCGAAATGCAAGAACACGCCGCTCGACGAAGCCCGGCTCAGCGGCCGTGTGACGCGTGCGATCGTCGGCGGACGCACGGTCTACGAATACGTATGATCCTCCTGCTCGCCTTCGTGTTCGGCTATCTGCTCGGCTCGATTCCATTCGGCCTCATCATCACCCGCGCCGCCGGCGCGCCGGACATCCGCAGCATCGGCTCCGGCAATATCGGCGCCACCAATGTGCTGCGCACCGGCCGCAAGGGCCTCGCCGCGGCGACGCTTCTCTGCGATGCGCTCAAAGGCACCGTCGCCGTGCTCGCCGCCGCGCATTTTGCCGGCGGCAACGCCGCGCTCGCCGCCGGACTTGGCGCCTTTCTCGGCCATGTGTTTCCGTTGTGGCTTAAATTCAAAGGCGGCAAGGGCGTCGCCACTTATATCGGCGTGCTCATCGGCCTCTACTGGCCGGCGGCGCTGATCTTCGGCGCCGTCTGGCTCGTGGTCGCTTTCGCCAGCCGCTTTTCCTCGCTCGCGGCGTTGATCGCCAGCGCGCTCACGCCGCTCGCGCTCTGGCTCCTGCATCAGCCCGACGCCGCAACACTCTTCTTGGCGTTGACGGTCCTCATCTGGATCATGCACCGCGCCAATATCGGCCGCCTGCTCGACGGCAGCGAGGGCAAGATCGGCGCCAAGAGCTGAGGCTGGGTGCGAACCTCCGTTGACGATGCCGCTCGCGTCCGGCGATGCTGCTCTCGGGACGGTTTTCGGGGGCGAGCGTGCTGACGAGCGGCGTGCACTTAAGCGACGAGCAGCGGCTCGACTGGCTGCGGCTGATCCGTTCCGACCATGTCGGGCCGCGCACGTTCCGCGATCTCGTCAATTACTACGGCGGTGCGCGGGCGGCGCTCGCCGCCCTGCCCGGCCTGGCGCGGCGCGGCGGCGCTTCCGGTCCCGCGCGCATCTGCTCGCGGGAGGACGCCGAAAACGAACTCAAGGCCGCGCGTGCCCGCGGCGTCGACTTCGTCGCGCTCGGTGAGCCGGATTATCCGTCGCGGCTGCAGATGATCGACGATTGCCCGCCGCTCCTCGCCGTGCGCGGCAAGCGCGAGATTCTGGCGCGGCCGCTGATCGCCATTGTCGGTTCGCGCAACGCGTCCGCCGCCGGCGCCAAGTTCGCGCAAACACTAGCGCGCGATCTCGGCAGCGCCGGCTTCGGCATCGTCTCCGGGCTTGCGCGCGGCATCGACGCCCCGCGCATCGCGCGAGCCTCGTGAGCGGCACCATCGCCGTGCTCGCCGGCGGCCACGACCGCATCTATCCCGCCGAGCACGCCGATCTGCTGCAGGACATTCTCGCCGAAGGCGCCGCCGTATCGGAAATGCCGCTCGCCTGGGAGCCGCGCGCGCGCGATTTTCCCCGGCGCAACCGGCTGATCTCCGGCCTCTCCGTCGGCGTCGTCATTGTCGAGGCGGCGAAACGTTCCGGCTCGCTGATCACCGCGCGCATGGCCGGCGAACAGGGCCGCGAAGTCTTCGCCGTGCCGGGTTCGCCGCTCGATCCGCGCGCCGAGGGCACCAACGGCCTGCTCAAGCAGGGCGCCATCCTGGTCACCGAAGCCGCCGATGTGATCGCCGTACTTGAGCCGATCCTCGGCCGCGGCCTTGATGTGCCGGTGCAGGAACCGGAACGCGAAGCGGCTGCGCCCGGCGCCGAGCCTGGCGAAGACGAGCGCAGCCGCATCATCGGCCTGCTCGGCCCAAGTCCCGTGGCAATCGACGATCTGGTGCGGCTGTCGGGATCCTCGCCCGCGATCGTGCGCACCGTGCTCTTGGAACTCGAAATCGCCGGCCGGCTGGAGCGCCACGGCGGCGCCCTTGTTTCGCTGTTATAACGGCGCGCGACTCGAAGGGCTTGGCCGCAATGTCTTTCCGCCTGCTCGTGG
>DATJYA010000310.1:0-10227 GCA_035499835.1 Pseudolabrys sp. | reverse complement strand
GATTTCGCCTATCTCGATACGTTTCCCCACGAGGCCGACATGGACCAGCTCGGCGGCATCGATTTCGACAAAGGCTGCTATGTCGGGCAGGAGGTCGTCTCCCGCGTCGAGCATCGCTCGAGCGCGCGCAAGCGGCTGGTGTCCATCGTTTACGACGAGTTTTCGCCGCAACAAGGGGAAGCGGTGACGGCGGGGGACAAGGAAGTGGGCGCGCTGGCGACGACGGCGAAGCGTCACGGCCTGGCGATGCTGCGACTCGATCGCCTCGCCGATGCGCTTGCCAGCGGCACTCCGCTTATGGCCGGCGGCATCGAAATTCATGCGGTGAAGCCGACGTGGGCGAAGTTCCCCTGGCCGGGCGAGGTGGCCGCGCCATGACCAAAGCTGCGACGACCGACAAGCTCATTCGCTGCGCCTGGCCGGGCAACGATCCGCTCTACGTCGCCTACCACGACGAGGAATGGGGCGTGCCGGAATACGACGACCGCGCGCTGTTCGAGAAGCTGATCCTCGACGGCTTCCAGGCGGGGCTCGCCTGGATCACCATCCTGCGCAAGCGCGATAATTTCCGCAAAGCCTTCGACGACTTCCAGCCGGAGAAGATCGCGCGCTACACGCCGAAGAAAGTCGAGCGGCTGATGCAGGATGCCGGCATCGTGCGCAACCGCGCCAAGATTGAAGGCACCGTCGGCTCGGCGCGCGCCTGGCTCAAGATCATGGAGAGCGGGCCGGGATTTTCCGACATGCTGTGGAAGCATTTGGAAGGCAGGCCGCGGCAGAACAATTTCAGGCGCCGCGGGCAGATCCCGGCGGAAACCGACATCTCGCGCAGGATGTCGAAAGAGCTTCTTCGCCACGGTTTCAAATTCGTCGGGCCGACCATCGTTTATGCCTTCATGCAGGCGGTCGGCATGGTCAACGACCATCTGGTGAGCTGCCACCGCCACGCGGCAGTGGCGAAACTCGCCAAGCCCAGATGAGCAAGCTGGCGAAGGCTGCGCCGCGCGCCTGGCAGCGCATGCTGTCGGGACGCCGGCTCGACCTGCTCGACCCCTCCCCGCTCGACGTCGAAATCGAGGACATCGCGCACGGGCTGGCGCGCGTCGCGCGCTGGAACGGGCAGACCAAGGGCGCGCATATCTACTCGGTGGCGCAGCACGCGCTTTTGGTCGAGGCGCTGGCGCGGGCCAGGGTGCCGCGGCTCGACGCCAAGGGGCGGCTCGCCGTGCTGCTGCACGATGCGCCGGAATACGTGATCGGCGACATGATCTCGCCGTTCAAGGCGGTGATCGGCGACAGCTACAAGGCGGTCGAGCATCGGCTGCTCGCCGCCATCCACCGCCGTGTCGGCCTGCCCTCGCCGCTGCCGGCGACGCTGCAGGCGCTGATCAAGGCGGCCGACCGCAACGCCGCTTTCCTGGAATCGACCCGCCTCGCCGGCTTCGGCCTTGCCGAGGCGCGGCGATTCTTCGGGCGGCCGCCGAAATTTTCCGCCGCTTTGGAGCGCGAATACCTGACGCCCTGGACCGCCGGAACGGCCGAGACGCGCTATCGCGAGCGGTTCAATAAACTGGTGCGCGGGTGAGGCTTTGCATGTGCCGCGAGCCGTCATAGATATGACGCAGGAACGGTTCCCTATCCCGCCATGATTCACGTCTGCTCGCTCGCACGCCTTTACTCGACCGTTGACGAGACCGGCGCGCGCCACATCGTCACGCTGCTGCGGCTGACCGACCGCGTCGAGCGGCCGCGCCATATCGCGCCGGAAAATCATCTGGTGCTCGCCGTCGACGACATCACCACGCCGATGGACGGCTATACGGTGCCGAGCGAGGATCATGTCGAGCGGCTGATCGACTTCGTCGGCGGTTGGGATCGCGCCGCGCCCATGGTGGTGCATTGCTTCGCCGGCATCAGCCGATCGACCGCCGGCGCCTACGTCGCCGCCTGCGCGCTCAATCCGCAGCGCGACGAAATGCAGATCGCCTGGGACATTCGCCGCGCCTCGCGCACGGCGATGCCCAATGCACGCATCGTCTCCATCGCCGACCGCCTGCTCAAGCGCGGGGGCCGCATGGTGCGCGCGATCGAGACCATCGGCCCCGGCGAAACCGCACTGGAAGGCGATCCGTTCCGGCTCGATATCGCATGAGCGCGCAGGAATGGACCGCTCCTTGAGCGGACGTTATCCGGCGGCAGCCAACGCGCCGTCGCCGCTCGCACGCCGTTCGGCAAAGATCGCGCTATAGGGACTTTGAAAATTCCGGATGTGGACCGCTTCCGCCATGAAATGCGGGTTATTGAGGCGGACCGGGCCGATCGACGGATAACCATCGCGGCGCGCGAACAGCGTCAGGCAATCGATCATCTGCTTGCAACCCCAATTGACGATTTCCTGAACCAGCACCGCTCCATCATTGCGGTGGATCAGATCGGCAACGATTTCGGCCGAAACCGAGACGGCGCGCCCGTGCGGAACGCCGATCGTGCCGCCATAGGCGAACAGATTGGAATGATGGAGAAACGCAGCGCCTTGCGGCGACAGCTTGCGCAGCACCTGCGGAATATAAGACGTCATGACGTCGTGCTCGGCGTGGACGAGCGAATCGAACGAAAAGATGAGGTCGATGCTTCCGTCCGGCACCGCTTCCAATGAGAAACCGTCATTCGTGATGAAGCGGGCGTGCGGGGCCGATGCAAAAATATCGCGGCAGGCCTCGATGCATTTTTCCGACAAATCGATGCCGACGAATTCTTCGCAGGCCGGAATCAAGAACTTTGTCCAGCGGCCAAAGCCGGGCGCGATTTCCAATATTCGCCGGGCCGGCAGGAAGCGATGCAGACGGGGCAAAATGGCGCCGAACCACTGCGCCTCGCTGCCACCCCAGGTTTCGCTCCATTCTTCACCGCCGGCCGACCAAGCGTAGGTCGCTCCCCACGTTGTCTTGTTCCAGTTCAGGTCCGGCACCCTGGGCCCTCCGTCGATACAATGGCGCACCCAGCCATATTCGCCCCGCCGATTCGGGACAAGTCGCGACGCGCCGGCGACAATATGAGCGGTGGCCTTGACCGCCCCCATGCGAGTAAATTCAGTGTGCACGACACGACATGACCGGCGCCATTGAGCGGGGGAAGACGTTGACCGACAGGACATACGGCGTAGTGACGCCGGAGGTACTCACCTCCCACGACGGACTTGGCTTCCTCAAGGCGATCATCGCCGGCAAGGCGCCGCAGCCGCCGATTTGCGAGCTGCTCGGCTTTCACCTCGCCGAGGCGGAATACGGCCGCGCCGCCTTCGAGGGAGTGCCGGAATTTCGCCACTACAATCCGATCAGCACCGTGCACGGCGGCTTTGCCGCGACCCTGCTCGACTCTGCGCTCGGCTGCGCCATCTTCAGCACGCTGGCCAAAGGCGAAGCCTGGACCACGCTCGAACTGAAATTGAATTTCGTGCGCCCGCTGACGCAGGATACCGGGCCGGTGCGCGCGGAAGGCCGCCTCATCCATCGCGGCCGCACCGTGGCCACGTCGGAAGGCGACCTGAAGGACGGCGCCGGCAAACTTTACGCCCACGCCACCACGACCTGCATGATCTTTCCGGCGAAGGCCTAGCTCTTGTAGGCGGTGCGGAAGCCGCCCCAATGCTTGCCAAAGACGCGGATCGGCACGTCGATCTCGCGCATGACCACGATGACGCCGTTGCCCATGTCGCGCGGATAATTCTGGATCAGATAGGGCCGCACGTTGCGCGCGGCGGATAGTCCGGCGCGGTCGTCGAAAATGCGCCGGTTGCGCGAATTGGCGGTGTTCCAGATCACATTGCCCGGCCGTTGCGGCTGCGAGTACTTGATGTTGTGCATCCCGAGATAACCGTTGCGGTCGACGGCCGCGCAGAAAATCATGCGCGCATCGGACGCCAGCAATGGCTCCTGGATCGGCGGCAAGACCTCTTCCAGCGTGGCGAGGAACCGGGTGCGGTGTTGCTGCGGATTGCTGCCTTCGATCGGCACGTATTCGTTGTCGAACAACGCCTCGCGCGTCAGCTTGCCGCCCGATACTGCACCCTCGAAAGCCTGCGTGACGCGCTGCGCCGCATCGCTCGCCCGGTCGATGAATTCCTTGTTTTCCTGCCAGATGGCAGCGAGCTTGGCCTGCAGCGCCTCCAGGAGTGGACCGGTTATATCGACAAATTCCAAATGCAAACCGAGATGGGAGCGGTTGACCACGCGCAGGCGGCAATCGCCGATATCGGCGATTGTCGCGCGCAAGATGTCGCCTTTGCCGATATTTTCCCCGTCTTGCGTGCGCACCAATACGCCGCCTTCCGACAAATCGACGGTATTGGCGTGAATGGCCGAGGCTGCGAACTGGATGGTCACGGCAAGGTCGCAGGGCACGCGGTCATGGCGGCGGCGGTCGCCGAACTCGGTTTGCCGCAGCAGCATGACAAACCGTGTCTTCAGCTTCTCCACCGTTCGCGCGGCTTCCTGGCCCGACCGATCGGTCGCCGCCCCGGACGCGGCGGCGGTTGCTGCCGTCTCGACGATCTGCGCCGCGCCGTCGGCGACGCTGGCAACAAATCGCGACGTTTCCGACGCGCTTCGGGCAAGATCACTGGTCGTTGCGTTCTGTTCGTCGACGGAAACCGCGACGGCGCCGAACACGGGATGCAGCGCGTCGATCGCCGTCGTGATCTGCTCGATCGCCGCGATGGACTTTGCGGTGTCCTGCTGCAGCATGTCGACTTTGCGAGCGATATCCTTGGTCGCGCTTTCGGTTTTCGCCGACAGCGCCTTCACTTCGTCGGCGACGATGGCAAAGGCGCGGCCGGCCTCCCCGGCGCGAGCCGCCTCGATCTTGGCATTCAATGCCAGCAGATTTGTCTGCTTGGCGATCGAGGCAATCAGATGTGTGACATTGCCGATTTCCGCCGAAGACGCCTTGAGCCCGTCGACACTGGCGGCGGCAGCCTTGGCGGCTTGCGCCGCGCCATCGGTCAACTCACCGGCCTCGCGAACCTGGCGCAAGATCTCATGCGAGAAGCTGGCAAATTCCTCGGTCGCCGCCGCGAGCTGCACGGCGTCGTCCTTGGCGGTGCGGCTCTTGCCGGCGAGCGCGTCGCTGCGTTCGCGAATGGTGGCAAGGGCTTGCACGGAGGCCTCGACGCCTTGCCGCACCGCCCCGGCGGTACTCTGCACGTCGCGGATCATGGCCGCGAGGTCGGCTTCCAGCAGATCGATGGTCTCGCGAATCGCTTCGACGTGATCTTTGGCGCTTGTGCCGGAAACGGCAGGCTCAACGATCGCAACAGGCGGCTGCAAACGCTCCGGCTGTGACGGAACATCGGCGATTCGACGCTTGCGCAGACTAAAGCTCATGCAGCGGCTGGGTTGCCGGATATTTGAGCGGGTTTGCCAACTTCTGCATCAATAGCGTGATTCGGGCAGCAGCAATATCGCGCGAAGACGCGTTACCGGCGAAAACGCCGGTTGCGGACGGCGTGGATTGTGACGCGCCGACGAGGCCGGAGACCGTCCGACGGGAAAGCGTCGTTTATTGGTTGTCCGCGGCCAAAGACGGCCGCAACGCCAGCGGATGCTCGTTGCTGGTGCGGCGCACCAGCGTGGTGCGGCCCTCGTGGCGAGTGAAGTCGCAATAAGCGAAACCCAGGCCGGAAACCGAACCGCGGAAGCTGTTGTTGTCGGTGCGTTCGAGATTAAAGCACGGCTCGATCGGCAGTCCGCGCAAGGATGCGCAAACCGAACCGCCACTCACCTTCAGCGTGCCGGCCGGCAGCGCCGCAAAGCGCACTGGGCCATTGCCCTGGAATTGAATCGAGCCGGCCACGGAACCGTCGGCAAAGACCCGGCCCTTGCCGCGCGTGCCTTCGAAGCAGGTATAGGTGAAGGTTTTCCCGACAACGAAACGCCGGGCTTCGTCCGCCGACATTTCGCCGGCCACAGCCGGCAGTGCGGCCGCCAGGCCAACGAGCAACGCAAGACTACGAACCATCACCCCACTCCGATTGACGCAACCGGCTACACCAGCACAGCCCCAAGTCTTCCGGCCGATTGGGCTCGTGACTCAAGCCTAGCCGATTATGCCCGGCTTTCGTCGACAAATCCTGAACGCGTTTACCCGATTTTGACCACGATTCGGCCCCGAACCTGGCCCGCCAGAATGCGTGGGGCAGCCTCAAAAACCCCGGAAAGTGGAACCTCACTGGTCATTTGGGCAAGTTTTTGGCGGTCGAGGTCGGTTTCCAGCCTTTTCCACGCCTCCTGTCGTTTGGCCAGCGGACACATCACCGAGTCGATGCCATAGAGGCACACGGCGCGCAGAATGAATGGGGCGACCGAGCCGGGCAGGTCCATGCCGCCGGCAAGGCCGCAGGCGGCCACTGCCCCGCCATAGCGGGTCATCGATAGGACGTTGGCCAGGGTAGCGGAGCCGACGGCATCGACCCCGCCCGCCCAGCGCTCCTTGGCCAGTGGCTTGGCCGGACCCGCCAATTCCTTGCGCTCGACGATTTCGGCGGCGCCCAGGTCCTTGAGGTAACCCGCCTCCTGCGGCCGCCCGGTGACCGCGTGGACGGTAAAGCCGCGCCTGGCGAGGATGGCGATGGCCACCGAGCCGACGCCACCGGCCGCCCCGGTCACAACCAGCGGCCCGTCCTTGGGCGTCAGCCCATGCCTTTCCAGCGCCATCACCGCCAGCATGGCGGTATAGCCGGCGGTGCCGACGCTCATGGCCTCGCGCGCGCTCATGCTCGCCGGCAGCCGCACCAGCCAGTCGCCTTTGACTCGCGCCTTCTCGCCGAAGGCGCCGAGATGGGTTTCGCCGCAGCCCCAGCCGTTGAGGATGACCTTATCGCCCGGCTTCCACGACGGATGGCTCGAAGCTTCGACCGTACCGGCGAAATCGATACCGGCGATCATGGGGAAGCGGCGCACCACCGGCGCCTTGCCGGTCACGGCGAGGCCGTCCTTGTAATTCAGCGTCGAATATTCGACGCGGACGGTGACGTCGCCGTCCATGAGATCGGCTTCGTCGAAATCGGCGAGCGCCGCCTTGGTGCCGCTCTCGGCTTTTTCGATCACGATCGCCTTGAATGTTGTCACGGAGCGCCCTCGCTGCTTTTTGGACGGGCATTCATGGCGCGATGGGTGCGCGCGCGCAAGCTCATCGCTGCAGCACGCCGATGATGCCGCTGGCAAAGCTCAGGCGTTCGGCCATCACCGCGATCACATAGCCGAGCAGCGCCTGACCGAGCGCCGGCTGCTTTCGCATGATGTCGCTGAACCGTTCGGCATCCAGCTCATAGAGCACGCTTTGCGTCTCGGCCTGGATGGTGGCGCTGCGCGGGCGGCCGGAGATCAGCCCCATCTCGCCAATGGTGGTATGGCTCCCCAGGCTGCGCACGCGCACCGCACGACCTTCGCCCATGTCCACGAGAATGCCGACGCGGCCGTCGAGAATGAAATGCATGCAGTCGGATGGTTCGCCTTGCCGCGCGATGATATCGCCGGGCTTCGCTTCAAGGCGACGGCACAGCGCGGCGAGCGCTTCGGCGTGCTCCGCGCTTCCAAGCGCCTTGCCGAGCCAGACGCGCAGCGAATCGGTCTCCGTGCCCTTGACCCGATGCGCCGCGATGATCGCGTCCTCGCAGGATTCCAGAGCGCGATCGAGGTCGGACGCAACCGCGACATCGGGCGGTGACAGCCGGATGGCGTGAAAGGCCCGTTCCAATTCGGGCCGCAGATTGACCAGCACGATGTGCGCGCCGGCCTCGTCGGCCACCTGCTTGATGCGCGAGAAGCTGTAGGCCGCCGAAGAGTCGACGCCGGTGACCAGGTGGAAATCGAATACCAGGAAACGACAGCCCCGCTGCTTCTGCAGCAACGTCCTGACATGCTGATAGATTCGATTGGCCGACCCGAAGAAGAGATAGCTCTGCAGCGCCATGCCGTGCAACTCGCGGCCATGCTGGGCGAGCAGCGTCAGTTCCTCGGCACTGCGGTCGAGGCGGCTGCGATACTCCGAGCCGTCGAAGGTAAACTTGACGGCATTGACGCGGCTCACGCTGACCGCAAACGTGGCGCAGCCAATCACGATGCCAATCACCACGCCGGCAATGAAGCCCCATTCGACAATGATCAGCGCGACGGCAAGCAGCGAGACATATTCGAGCCGGCCGAGCTGCCGCGCCGATTGCACGAACCAACGATGCAGCAGGCGGGCGCCGGCAAAGAATAACAGCCCGCCGAGGGCAAATTTCGGCATGAAGCCGAGAAAGCCCGGATCGACAATGAGCATCAGCGCCGAGATCGCCGCGACCGTAAGTCCCGACAGGCGGCCCCTGCCGCCGAGCGTGAAGTTGAGCGAGGTACGGCTCAGCGACAGGCAGCTCACATAACCGCCGAAGGCGGCACTGGCGAGGCTGGCAAGGCCGAGCGTCTTGAGTTCGCGTTCGATGTCGGCTTCGCGGCGCGAGGCGATCTCGACCCCGGTGATATTGAGCAGCAGGCTCACGATGGTGACGAAAACCACCGCCAGCAGGTCACCAGACAGCCAGACGAGCGACCGCCAGGGAAAATCGGCGAGCGCCGCCGGCCGCCACGGGGAAATCACCGGCGCCGCGGGTTGCGGCTGGAACAGCCAGCCGGTGCTTTGCCCATGGGCGAGCGAAGCGCCCGATAGCGCGAGGCCGAGATGGGCGGCAAGGATCGCGACCACCAGCACGCCAGGCAAGATGGCCGGGTGGGGCGAGCACGACAGCAGCAGCTCCAGTGCCGCCGCCACCGCAAATCCGGCGGCAAGCTTCGCCAAGATCGCACCGTTGGCGAAGGCCGCGAGGTCGGCAAATGTCAGCGTCTGGTCGACGGTCACCTGAACGGCGCCCACGATCATCAGCCAGCCGGTGGCGCCCATGAAACCGCCGATGACCGGATAAGGGATGAAGCGTATGGCGCGGCCGGCGCGCAGCACGCCGAGAGCGCAAAGACAAACCCCGGTGATGGCAGCGGCGAGAGATATCACGATCAGCGTTGGCGCCAGCAGCCGCGTGTCACCGGCTGCGGCGAGGCGTCCGGCCATGACCGCGACCAGCGCGGCGGTGACTGCCGAGGTTGACGAATCCGGCCCGGCAATGGCGAACGGCAACGAGCTGCGCCCGGCGACAATTGCGGCGGCAACCGCGGCGGACACAAAGGTCGCAGCGATACCGTAGGAGAGAAAGCGCGCTAGCGGCCCGGAAAAAATAAGCGCCGCGTATGACAGGCCATAGGCAATCGACAGAATGCTGCAGACTGCGCCGGCGAAGACGTCGCGCAGGCCTGAACGAATCCCGGGGCCGCGCACGGCCAACTCGTACGCCTTAGATGTCGCCACGCCCGTCCCATTACTGAACTTGCCGGGCGCAGTTTTGGCGCGGGCAGGCGCCCGGCGCAAGCCTCAGACAGGCGACGGTGCCGGCTGACCGATTGGCCGCTCGACGATCGGCAAATTGATGAGCGCCGACATTACGCCGAAGAACACCGCCAGCCACCACACCGGGTTGTAGGAACCATAGGCGTCGAACACGAGGCCGCCCAGCCACACGCCGAGAAAGCCGCCGACCTGGTGGCTGAAGAAGGCAAAGCCGAACAGCATGGCGAGCCAGCGCGTGCCGAACATGACGGCGACCAGTGACGATGTAGGCGGCACCGTCGAAAGCCACAGCAGCCCGGTGACCGCGCCAAATATCAATGTGGCAGCCGGACTTGCGGGCAATGAAATGAACGCGATGATCGAAAGCGCCCGTGCGAAATAGATAATTGAAAGGATGTAGCGCTTCGGCATCCGGTTGCCGAGATAGCCGGAGGTCAATGAGCCGATGATGTTGAACAATCCGATCGTGGCGAGCGTCCAGCCGCCGATCTGTGCCGAAAGTCCGCGGTCGATCAGGTAGGACGGCAAGTGCACGGTGACAAAGGCAAGCTGGAACCCGCAGGTGAAGAAGCCGAGCACAAGCAGGACATAGCTGCGATGGCCAAACGCCTCCGCAAAAGCCTGGCGCGCCGATTGCGTGGGCTTCGCTATCGCCGTTTTGCCGGCAGGCGCCGCGGGCGTTGCCAGCGCCATCGCCAGCGGCAGGATCAGCATCGTCACGCCGGCAAAGATCGTCAACGCGGTCTGCCAGCCATATCTGTCCATCAGCGCCACGCCGATCGGTGAATAGAGAAA
>DATJYA010000309.1:0-4444 GCA_035499835.1 Pseudolabrys sp. | reverse complement strand
CGCCTGCAAGGTGCCGAAGGTGATGATCTGCGCCACCTGGTCGCGGCCGTAGCGCTCCTGCACGTAGCGGATCACCTCGTCGCGGCGGTCCTGGCAGAAGTCGATGTCGAAGTCGGGCATCGACACGCGCTCGGGATTGAGAAAGCGCTCGAACAGCAGGCCGAAGCGGATCGGATCGAGATCGGTGATGGTGAGCGCATAGGAGACGAGCGAACCGGCGCCGGAACCGCGGCCGGGACCGACCGGGATGCCCTTCGACTTGGCGTGCTGGATGAAATCCGAAACGATGAGGAAATAGCCCGGATATTTCATCTTCTCGATGACGCCGAGTTCGAAGTCGAGCCGCTCGCGGTATTCATCCTCGGTGTGGCCGGGGGCAACGCCCGCGGTGGTGAGGCGCTGGATCAGCCCGGCCTCGGCGCGGCGGCGCAGTTCGGCGGCCTCGTCGGCGGCGACCTCGCCAACGGTGAAGCGCGGCAGGATCGGTTGGTGGGTGCGTGGGCGGAAGGCGCAGCGCTCGGCGATGTCGACGCTGGAAGCGACCGCTTCCGGCAAATCGGCAAACAATTCAACCATTTCCGCCCGGGTCTTGAAGCGATGCTCGGGCGTCAATTGACGCCGCTCGCTCTCGGCGAGCAGCCGGCCCTCGGCGATGCAGATCAGCGCATCGTGAGCTTCGTAATCGGCGGCGGTGGCGAAGAACGGTTCGTTGCTGGCGACCAGCGGGATCGATTTGGCATAGGCGAGTTCGATCAGCAGCGGCTCGCTGCGCCGCTCGCTTTGCCGGCCGTGGCGCTGCAATTCGACATAGAGGCGGTCGGCGAACAGCGCATGCAACGCGTCGAGCCGCGCCGCGGCGAGATGGCTTTGCCCGGCGGCGATCGCGGTATCGAGCGGGCCGCCGGGGCCGCCGGTCAAGGCGATGATGCCGTCGGTCTCGCCGGCCAGCCATTCGAGCTTGAGATGCGGCGGCTCGTTCGGCGGCGTCTCCAGGAAGGCGCGCGAGTTGAGCCGCATCAGGCTGCGATAGCCGGCCTCGCGTGCGGCCAGCAGCACGACGTGCGGCCAGTCCTGCGGCCCGCCGCCGTTGCGGCGGCCGTGATCGGTGTCGCCGAAATCGAGCGCCAGCGCGCAGCCGACGATCGGCTGGATGCCGACGCTGGCGAGCTTCTCGGAAAATTCCAGCGCCCCGAACATGTTGCCGGTGTCGGTGAGCGCCAATGCGGCCTGCTTGTCGGCCTTGGCGAGTTCGGCAAGCCGCGCAATGGGGAGCGCGCCCTCGAGCAGCGAATAGGACGAGTGCACGTGCAAGTGCACGAAATCGAGCGCGGCCATTTGTGATTCCCTCACGACCGAGAGTGAGGACCGCGGCGGTCCGTGTCCACCGCTTGAGGCGCATGCCCCTAAACTTTCCCCGTCATCCTGAGGCGCGCGCAAGCCCGCGATGACAGGCTCGCCGGCGGCGGGCGCGACCCTAAACTGGCGGCGTCAGAGACTACCCAGCACCTGCGACCAGATGGCGATCATGCCGACGAACAGCGCCAGCGATGCCAGCGCGGCGGCTTCCTGGATCATGGCTTTGAACATGGCTTTCTCCCCGGAACAGAGAGCGAACATAGTTCATGGTCTGTTCCGAGTCAAGCAGGGCCGCGCACGCGCGGAAATAGCAAATAAAACAAACCGTTAGCTTGATAATCTCTCCTAAAACGGCAGCCGGGCCGCGATCATTCCAGCTCCACCACCACGCCTTCCCGCAGCGTCACCCGCCGGTCCATGCGCGCGGCAAGCTCCATGTTGTGGGTGGCGATGATGGTGGCGAGGCCCGAGGCGCGCACCAGTTGCGTCAGCGCCGCAAAGACATGATCGGCGGTGTGCAAGTCCAAGTTCCCCGTCGGCTCGTCGGCGAGCAGGATGCGCGGCGCATTGGCCACCGCCCGCGCGATCGCCACCCGCTGCTGCTCGCCGCCGGACAGTTCCGCTGGGCGGTGATGAAGCCGCTCGCTCAGGCCCAGATAGCCCAATAGCTCCATCGCGCGCGTCTTCGCCTCCGAGCGGCGTAAGCCGCGGATCATCTGCGGCAGCAGCACGTTTTCCAGCGCCGAAAACTCCGGCAGCAGATGATGCGACTGGTAGACGAAGCCGATTTCCTTGCGGCGGATGCGGGTGCGCTCGGTATCGGGCAGGATCGCGGTCGCCCGCCCGTCGATATAGACGTCGCCGCGGTCGGGGTGCTCGAGCAGGCCGGCGATGTGCAGCAGCGTCGATTTGCCGGCGCCGGACGGCGCCACCAGCGCCACAGACTGCCCGGCCCAGATCGCCAGATCGGCGCCGTTGAGGATGTGCAGCGTAGCGTCGCCCTGGCGGTAGTGGCGCTCGACGTCGTGCAGGAACAGGATGGGGATGTCCTCGTCCTGCGTCTCCTCGACGATTTCGACCTCTTCCATCACGACAGCGTCACTCATAGCGCAGCGCCTCCACCGGATCGAGGCGCGCCGCGCGCCAGGACGGATAGAGCGTCGCCAAAAGCGACAGGGTCAGAGCCATCACCACCACCGCCGTGGTTTCGGCGGTGTCCATGTCGGCAGGCAGGTGCGAGAGGAAATAGAGTTCCGGCGAGAACAGTTCGGTATTGGTGAGCCAGGAGAGGAACTGGCGGATGTTCTCGATGTTGAGGCAGACGACGACGCCGAGCAAGAAACCGACCAGCGTGCCGACGACGCCGATCGCGGCGCCGGTGATCAGGAAGACACGCATGATCGCGCCCTGCGTTGCCCCCATGGTGCGCAAGATGGCGATGTCCTGGCCCTTGTCCTTCACCAGCATGATGAGGCCGGAAACGATGTTGAGCGCGGCGACGAGGACAATGAGAGTCAGGATGAGGAACATCACATTGCGCTCGACCTGCAGCGCGTTGAAGAAGGTGGCGTTGCGCTGGCGCCAGTCGATCATGAAGATCGGCCGCTGCGCCGCCTCCTGCACCGCCTTGCGGTAGCTGTCGACGCGGTCGGGATTGTCGGTATAGACCTCGATCGCGGTGACATCGCCGGCGCGGTTGAAATAGGCCTGCGCCTCCTTGAGCGGCATGAAGACGAAGGCGGAATCGTATTCCGACATGCCGATCTCGAACACCGCCGCGATCTTGTAGACCTTGATGCGCGGCGTCGTTCCCATCGGCGTCACCGCGCCGCGCGGCGCCACCAGCGTGATGTTGTCGCCGGAGCGCAGCGACAGTTGATCGGCGAGCCGCCGCCCGATGGCGACGCCCTGCCCGTCGTCAAAGCCCTGTAGCGTGCCCTGCTTGATGTTCCTGGCCACCGAGGGAAGCTTTTCCAGGTCGGCAAGGCGGATGCCGCGGATGAGCACGCCGCCGGCGTTGAACGGCGAAGACGCCAGCGCCTGGCCCTCGACGATGGGCGCGGCGAGGCGGATGCCCGGCACCTTGGCGATGCGCGCGGCGACCTCCTCCCAATCGGTGAGCGGCTTTTCCAGCGGCTGGATCAGCAGATGGCCGTTAAGGCCGAGGATCTTGTCGAGCAGCTCCTTGCGGAAGCCGTTCATCACCGCCATGACGATGATCAGCGTGGCGACGCCGAGCATGATGCCGAGGAAGGAAAACCCGGCGATCACCGAGATGAATCCTTCCTTGCGCCGCGCCCGCAGGTAGCGCAGCGACAGCATCCATTCGAACGGCGAGAAGGGCCGCGTACCGCTGGGCTCGGTCATTGATTGTTTGGTCCCGTCGCCGGATTTTCACACGATTCGGGCGCTTTCAAGCCCTCACGCCCGCGCAAAGTGCTTGGCGGCACACAGGATTTTTGCAGTGGTCATTCCGGGGCGCCGCGCAGCGGCGAGCCCGGAATCCAGGGCCCAAACGCAAAGCTTTGCCGTATCGCTTTGGATTCCGGGCTCGCGGCCGGAGCCTGCGGTCGGGCCGGCCTTCGGCCGGACCCGTTGGGCGCGCCCCGGAATGATGGATCACCCGCTCAGTAAATCCAGCGCCGCCGCCGGGCTCATCATCTCGCGGTCGCCGCCCGAGCGTTTCTTGACCTCGACCTTGCCCTCGGCGAGCCCGCGCGGGCCGATCAGCACCTGCCAGGGGATGCCGATCAGGTCGGCGGTTGCGAATTTCGCCCCCGGCCGCTCGTCGAGGTCGTGATAGAGCACCTCGACGCCCTTCTTCGTGAGTTCCGCGTACAGCCCTTCGCAGGCGGCGTCGGTCGCGCCATCGCCCTGCTTGAGGTTGAGGATCGCCACCTTGAATGGCGCCACCGGCTCCGGCCAGATGATGCCGGCCTCGTCATGGGACGCCTCGATGATGGCGGCGACCAGCCGGCTCGGCCCGATGCCGTAGGAGCCGCTGTGCACCGGCACTTCCTTGCCGTCAGGGGTGGCCACCACCGCCTTCATCGGCTCGGAATATTTGGTGCCGAAATAGAAGATATGG
>DATJYA010000308.1:0-3077 GCA_035499835.1 Pseudolabrys sp. | reverse complement strand
CTGTTCGACAGCGCCTCGCTGCTGGTCAATTCGATCAATGCCGACCGCGATGTCAGCCTCGTCATCCACGTCGGCGACATTCACTCCGGCAGCCAACCCTGCACCAGCGCCGGCATCAACAATTACAGCCCGCCGACGCCCGCCACCACGCCCCCGATCGCGACTTCGTACCCGGACTACAATCAAAAGATTTTTTTCCAGTTCCAGCAGATCAAGCCGCCGGTCGTCTATACGCCCGGCGATAACGAGTGGACCGATTGCCACAAGACCAAGGAATTCAAGAGCGGAAATCCGCTCAACGAACTGACGGCGGTGCGCACGGTGTTCTTCGCTCAGCCCGGCAGGACGTTGGGGGTGCATAGCCGCGAGGTCTGGAGCCAGGCGGTGTATTTCGATCCGGCTCACCCCGAGGACAAGCAGTACGTCGAAAACATGATGTGGATGGACGCCGACACGATATTTGTCACGCTCAACGTGCCCGGCTCCAATAACGATACCTTGCCCTGGACCAACGGCTTCGAACAGCAGCCGGCCCATGACAACGAAGTCGCCGCTCGCAATGCCGCCAACAGCCGCTGGCTCGCGGCCGCGTTCAAGCAGGCGCAATGGCTCCGCGCCAAGGCGGTGGTCATCGCGTTGCAGGCCGACATGTGGGATCTGACGGCGCTGGCTCCGGGAGGCGATGGCCTCAGCGCTTACACGCCATTTGTGCAGCAGATTGCCAATCTCACGACCAACTTCGGCAAGAGCAGCCCCACCGGGCTCGTCCATCACACGCAGTCCGTTCCCAATCTGACGCGGATTACGGTGCAAGGCTCGACCAACGCGCCGGCAGAATGGCTCAAGCTCACGATCAACACGCGCAGGCCCGGCGTATTCAGTTGGGTCAACGTGCCCTACTGCACGAACCCGGCGGTCAGCTGCCCGTAACCCGCCGGTTTGGCACGACAGGCGACCGGCCCGTCCGCTCGGCGAATGGGCCGGTTGCTATTGCGAAGCGATGCCCGGTTAACGCGCCTGGCTGTGATAGACCGTGTTGGGCCGCATGTCGGTGGCGGAGGCGACGCGGTTCGACATGTTGAAGAAGCCGGCCACGGCGGAAATGTCCCAGATGTCGCGGTCGGTAAATCCGGCGCGGCGCAGCCGCTCGCGGTCGCCCTCCTCGATCGTCCATGGCTGGGCCGTGAGCTTGACGGCGAAGTCGAGCATGGCGCGCTGACGCTTGTTAAGCCGCGCCGCGCGGTAATTCATCATCATGTGCTCGCCGAGCAGCGGGCTGCCCGAATATTGCCGTACCGCGGCGCCGTGTGCGGTGAGGCAGTAGTAGCAGCGGTTCTGCGACGACACCGCGACCGCAATCATCTCGCGCTCGAGCTTGGAGAGGCCGCTGTCGCCGAGCATCAGATCGTTGTACATGGCGACGAAGGTTTCCAGCTTCACCATGTCGAAGGCATAGGCGACCAGCACGTTGGGCACGAAGCCGAGCTTGTCCTGGCATTTCCTGAAATAGGCGGCCATGGCGGGCGAAAGCTTCGCCGGCGGCAGATTGAGCGCGATGACCGGCGCGTCATCGGCCGGAACCGGCGCGAGTTTCTGGCTCATTGCTTTTGCCGGCGCCGCGGCTGGCTTGGCCATGCCGCCCTTGATGGCGCGCAGCGCCGGCTGGGGCTTGGCGGATTTGGCCACGACCGGCTTGACGGCGGCCTTACTGGTTTTGCTGGATTTCGGCATTGCACGCGCCCCTTGCTTTTCCTCACCTTGGCGCAGACTACAACTTTGCGTGCCGCCGCGATACGACGCGCCGCGGCCTTTAGACCTTTTATTTCAGTCTGTTAGGGGGTGCCTTGGCTACGCCGCCGGCGCCGGAGAAACCACTGTCAACACCGCGTCACCAAATGATGGGTTGCTCTCGACGCCCCGCCGCGGAAGGTGAAGACTCTCCTCCGTCTCGATCGACCCCCCTTGCCAGCGCGAGGATTCATGGACGCCCGCACATCAGGCGACGACGTAGAAAGCACCGCTCGCCGAGCGATCGACGAAGCCGGCGCCGTGCTGTCCGAGAGACATCGGACCATTCCGCAAAGCTTTCTCGCGCAGCTCTTCGGCCGCGCCGTCCCCGAGGACGTCGTGCATTACGGCGCCGCCGACCTGGCGATGCTCGGCGAACGCGCCTGGAATTTCCTCGGCGAGCGGCAGCCGGGCACACCGAAGATCCGCTTCGAGACGGTGCCGCTCGAAGCGTCCGGTGACCGTCAATCGACCTCGGTCATCGAGATCGCCAACGACGACATGCCGTTCCTGTTCGACTCGGTGATGGGCGAACTGTCCGAACGCCGTCTCACCGTGCGGCTGGTCACGCATCCAATCTTCGGCGTCAAGCGCGATGCCAGCGGCAAGCTTACCGCCTTCGGCGCGGCCGACGCCGCCGACAGCGGGCGCGAAAGCTTCATCCACATTCATGTCGATGCGGTCGAGGATGCTGCGTTGCGCGAGACGATCGTGCAGGCGCTGCAATCGGTGCTCGGCGAAGTGCGGCTTGCGGTGCAGGACTGGCGGCCGATGCTCGAGCGCGTCAACGCCATCGTCGCCGAGTTGAAGACCACGCCGCCGCCGCTGCCGGTCGACGAGATCGCCGAAGCGATCGAATTCCTCAAATGGCTGCTGGCCGACAACTTCACCTTCATCGGCGTGCGCAACTACGTCTTCGACGGCCACGACCTGCAGGCGGACTTTGACAGCGGGCTCGGCATCATGCGCTCGCGTGAATTGCGGGTGCTGCGCCGCGGCCAGGAACTGCTGGAGATGACGCCGGAGATTATGGAGTTTCTGAAAGAGCCGCGGCCGCTGATCATCGCCAAGGCCAATATCCAGGCGCACGTGCACCGGCGCGTCTATCTCGATTACATCGGCGTCAAACGCTTCGATGCCGCCGGCAATCTGGTCGGCGAATTCCGCATCGTCGGCCTGTTCACCTCCACGGCCTATACGCGCTCCGCGCATAGCATCCCCTACCTGCGCCGCAAGATCGCCAACGTCGAAGAGCGCGCCGGCTTCGATCCGCACAGCCATTTCGGCAA
>DATJYA010000307.1:0-4482 GCA_035499835.1 Pseudolabrys sp. | reverse complement strand
TGCGCGCGGCATCCTCGAGTTCGTCGGGGCCCATGTCATTCGACGGCGTATTGATGAGATCGCGGGCGAGCGTCACCGCGTCGACGATGCGCGACAGATCCTCGCCGTCGACGCTGTCCGGCACCACCAGGCGCAGATTGCGCGGCTCGCCCTTGCGGTAGCGGGTGAATTGGTAGGCGCCGAGGGCGAAGCTGAGCGCGGCAAGGCGCGCGTTATGCGGCGCGTTGGCGAAGCGGTAGGTGGCCGGCGGCAGCAGACTGACGAGTTGTCCCGGGCGGAACAGGTCCTTGACCGGCTCATCGGCCGCCTCGATGCCAAACAGTACGGCGGCGAGCGTGCCGTCCGCCGCCGGTACGACGAGCGACCGCCCTGGCTTGGGCTCGAAGCCGGCGGTGCGCACAAAGGCCTCCTCGCGTGCGTCAAAAGCCCTGGTCGTTTCGGCGAAATTGGCGGCATTGACGAACAGGATCGGCACGGCGGCTTTCGTTTCGCCGGCACTGGCAAAGATCGGATGCATGGTTACTCCGCGGCGTCGCGCATTGCGGGCTTGGCGGCATAGCCGTCGCGGGTCTGCGGCAGCTTCCAGCCGAGCATCTTCGAGGCGACCAGCGTGCGCAACACCTGCGCGGTGCCGCCGCCGATGGTGAACATGCGCACGTCGCGCGCCATGCGCTCGAGCGGCAAGTCACGCGAATAGCCGCGCGCGCCGAAGAATTGCAGCGCGTCGTTGACCACCTTGATTGCGGTCTCGGAGGCAAAAATCTTCGCCTGCGCCGCCAGCATCGGATCGGGAAAGCCTGCCGGCCCCTGGCTGCGCGCCGCCGCGTAGAGCATCAGCCGCGAGGCGGTGAGCTGCGTCTGCATGTCGGCGAGCATCCATTGCAGACCCTGGAATTCGCCGATCGGGCGGCCGAACTGCTCGCGCGCCTTTGCCCATTCCAGGGCAAGTTCCAGCGCGCCGGCGGCGATGCCCATAGCCACGGTGCCGGCGCCGACGCGCTGGCTGTTATAAGCCGTCATCAGGTCGGCAAAGCCACGGCGAAAGCCCGACGGCGGCACCAGCGCCATGCGCGCCGGCACTTCGAGATCCTCGAACACGATTTCGCCTTCCGGCATGCCGCGCAGGCCCATGGTCTGCTCGCGGCGGGTGACGCGCAGGCCCTTGGCTTCGTCGCGCACGGCGAGGAAACCGCCGATGCCTTGCTCCTCGCCGCGCTCGTCGAACACGCGGGCGAAGATCAGATGCAGCCTGGACACCCCGGCGCCGGTGATCCAGTGCTTCTTACCGTTGACGATATAGGTGTCGCCGCGCTGGTCGGCGCGCGTCGTCATCGCCAGCGCGTCGCTGCCGGCCTCGGGCTCGGTGATGCAGATCGCCGGCTTGTCGCCGGAAAGCACCAGGGCGGCCGCGAGCTTTTTCTGTTCCTCGGTGCCGTAGGCCATCACCGTGGAGATCGCGCCCATATTGGTCTCGACCACGATGCGCGCGGTCACCGTGCAGGATTTGGCCATTTCCTCGACCACCAGCACGGCGTCGAGGAAGGAGCGGCCTTGGCCGCCCAGCGATTCCGGCATGGTCATGCCGAGGAAGCCGGCCTGGCCAAGCGCCTCGACGATGTCCCAGGGGTAGGCCTCGTCGCGGTCGATCGCCGCGGCGCGCCCCCGCACGAGGCCCTGCGAAAGAGCACGGGCGCGTGCCTGCAGCGCGGTTTCGTCCTTGCTCAAGCCCAGGTCCATGCAGCGATCCTAATGCGCAGAAGGTGCGCAGTTTACAAGTTAACCACTCATTAGGGTTAACGTTTTATTGCTCGTTCGAATGCCCGTCCCAATGCCAGCCGCTCAAGGCCATCGCCGCATGCGTCGCGCCAGAACCCGGATGATCCGCCTGCTCGGTTCGGTTGCCATGGCGGCTCTCCTCGGCCTGTCGGTCGCCGGCTGCACGACGACCAGCGACGATATCACCGGCTCGATCGGCGCCCCGGCAGCGCCCCATAGCGACGCCGACTGGCGCCAATCCCTCGACAACTGGGGTCAGCGCTACAAGCAAAATCCCGGTGACGCCGAGGCGGCGATCAACTACGCCAAGGCGCTGCGCGCCACCGAGCAACGCGCCCAGGCGGTGGCCGTGCTGGAACAGGCCTCGATGCGCAATCCGCGCGACATGGCGCTGCTCGGCGCCTACGGCCGCGCGCTGGCGGATGCCGGCGACTACAACCAGGCGCTCGACGTGCTCGATCGCGCCCACACGCCGGACAATCCCGACTGGCGCATCCTCAATGCGCAAGGCGCCGTGCTCGATCAACTCGGGCGCCATGCCGAAGCGCAGCGGCATTATGCGGCCGCGCTCAAGATCATGCCCAACGAGCCTTCGATTCTGTCCAATCTCGGCCTGTCCTATCTGTTGACCAAGGACCTCAAGCAGGCCGAGGCGACCTTGCGCCGCGCGGCCGGGCAGCCGAACGCGGCGCCGAAGGTGCGGCAGAATCTGGCGCTGGTGGTCGGCCTCGAGGGCCGCTTCGCCGAAGCCGAGAAGATCGCCGCCGCCGAACTGCCCCCGGACGAGGCGGCCGCCAATATCGAGTACCTGCGGGCGATGCTGGCGCAACAGCAGCGCGACTGGAAGAAGCCCGGCAATCAGCGCGGACCGGCGCTCAACGCCGGCACCTGATCCCGCTTCCCCGAGTCTTGATCGGCGATGCGCCCGCTCAGTGCTGGATCGCCATGACCTTGATCGCCGCCGGGCCAAGAATGACGACGAACAGCACCGGCAGGAAGAACAGGATCATCGGCACGGTGAGCTTCGGCGGCAGCGCCGCCGCCTTCTTCTCGGCTTCCGCCATGCGCATATCGCGGTTTTCCTGCGCCATCACGCGCAAGGCATTGCCAAGCGGCGTGCCGTAGCGTTCCGCCTGCTGCAAGGCCATGCAGACGCCCTTGACGCCGTCGAGATCCGTGCGCTTGGCCAGATTCTCGTAGGCGGTGCGGCGGTCGGGCAGGTAGGACAGTTCCGCCGTGGTCAGCGTCAACTCCTCGGCGAGCGCCACCGATTGCGAGCCGATTTCCTCGCTCACCTTCCTGAACGCCGCCTCGATCGACATGCCGGATTCGACGCAGATCAGCAGCAGGTCGAGCGTGTCGGGAAAGGCGCGCTTGATCGAAAGCTGCCGGCGCGCGATGCGATTCTTGAGAAAAATCAGCGGCAACTGCATGCCGACAAAGGCGGCGGCGATGCACACGGCGAATTTCACCATGGGCGGCTGATCGATATTGAGAATGACGAACAGGTAGATAATGGCGGCGATGAAGCTTGCGATCGGCGTCACCATGCGGAAGAAAAGATAGGTGACGTAGGGCGCCTGCCCGCGATAGCCGGCCTGCACCAGCTTGAGCCTTGCCTCTTCCTGCCCGACCCACTTGCTCAGGTTGAAGCGGTCGACGACGGCCTGGATGTATTGTTTCGGCGATTGGCGCAGGCTGACCTTCTGTTGCGCCTTGGCCATACGTTCGCGCTCGCGCTGACGGATCTTTTCCCGCTCCACCGCCACGGCTCTCATGCGCGCGCCGAGCGCGTCGCCGGACAACAGCGGCATGGCCAGCGTCAGCACCGTGGCCACCGCGGCGATGGCGGCGAACACCATCGTCAACGTCTGCACATTGATGGCGTCGATCAGCAGGTCAAGCATTGCGGGTCTCTCTGCGGCGCAAGTTCATTTTGTTTGGGTGGCGTCTCAGCTGCAGCATCACCGGCGCTCAGAAATCGAAATTGATCATTTTCTTCATCACCATGACGCCCATGAACATCCACACCGCGGAGCCGGCCAGCATCAGGCGCCCGAGCGGCTCCGTCCACAGCAGCGAGATGTAATTCGGGCTGGTGATGTAGACGAGAGTCATTACCGCGAGCGGCAGACAGCCGATGATCGAGGCCGAAGCTTTGGCCTCCTGCGACATCGCGTTAATTTTCGCCTTCATCTTCTTGCGGTCGCGCAGCACGCGCGACAGGTTGCCGAGCGCCTCCGACAGATTGCCGCCGGCCTTCTGCTGGATGGAGACGGTGATGCCGAAGAAATTGGCCTCCGGCACCGGCATGTGCTCGTAGAGCTTGCCGCAAGCTTCGCCGAGCGGGATACCGATTGCCTGGGTATCGAGGACGGCGCGGAATTCCGAGTTGAGCGGCTCCGGCGCTTCCGCCGTGATCATCTTCAGGCAATCGAGCAACGGCAAGCCCGCCTTGACGCCGCGCACGACGATGTCGACGGCGTCGGGGAAGGCGTTGAGAAACCTCGCCTCGCGGCGGTTTTTCATGAACGACAGCATCCAGCGCGGCAGCCCGAAGGCGCCGGCAAAGCCCAGCGCCGCGCCGACGATCGGGCCGGCGCCGGTCACCATCGCGAGCAGGAACAGGAAGGCGCCGATGCCGGCGGAGATCAGGAGGAACTGCCGTTTGGACCAGGAAAGCCCCGCCTGTTCGATCTTGGTCGA
>DATJYA010000306.1:0-3504 GCA_035499835.1 Pseudolabrys sp. | reverse complement strand
ATGTACCGCACCAATCTGCGCGACGTGCCCAAGGTCGAAGGCCTCAAGCGCGACGACGGCTGGGTCGACATGCAGGTGCAGTTCCTCATCGACAAGAAATCCGCCGGCGCCAATCACGTCGTCGGCTGGACCGTGCTCAAGCCGGGCGCGCGGCACGAAAACCACCGCCACCACAATTGCGACGAGTTCTTCATCGTGCTCAAGGGCAAGGGCATGATCTACACCGATCACGGCGACAAGCCGTCGAGCGAAGGCGACGTGGTCTATTCGCCGCGCGGCTGCTGGCACGGCTTCAACAACACCTCGAACGAAGATGTCGTGCTGGTCTGGGGCTGGATGGGCGCCGGTTCGATCGAGGATTCCGGCTACGAAGTGCATCCGGAGAGCCACAAGTGACCTTCCCGCTCACCGACCTCGACAATCCGCTGATCAGGAAAGGCCTCACTGCGCAACTGGCCGGGCGCCGCCAGCGCATCGCCGCCGGCGAGAAGCCGCTGGGCTGGAAAGTCGGGCTCGGCGCGCCGGCGGCGATGCAGCGGCTGGGGCTGGCCGCGCCGGTCGTGGGCTATCTGATGCAACGCGCGCTGCTCTTGTCCGGCGGCACCGCCTCGTTCAAGGGCTGGATCAAGCCGGTGGCGGAGCCGGAAATCTGCGTGCGCATGGCGCGCGATCTGGGCGCCGGCGCCTCGGCCGGGGACGCGGCGGCGGCGGTGAAGGAGATTTTTCCGGCCATCGAGCTCGCCGATTTCGATCCGGTGCCTGCGGCGGACAATCTCGATGCCGTGCTGGCGGGCGATATCTACCAGCGTCACGTCATTCTCTGCGGCAACACCCGCGCTGGCGCGAGCCTCGCCGGCCTGACCTCGCGGGTGATCCGGCGCGGCGCCGAAGCCGCACGCACGGCCGACCTCGAGGCGCTGACCGGCAAGCTGCCCGACATTGTCGCCCATGTCGCTTCGACGCTCGCCGCCTTCGGCGAAAAACTGTCGGCCGGCGACGTCATCATCACCGGCTCGATCACGCCGCCGATCATGATCGAGGCCGACGAGACCGAACTGACCCACGCCGTCGATCCGATCGGCGAGGTGTCGGTTGCCTTCAGCCGCGACTGAATCGTCGCGCCGTCACGCCTGGAAAATCAGCATCACGAAGGCGGCGAACAGCACCACGTGCACCGCGCCCTGCAGGATGTTGGTGCGGCCGCTGGCAAAGGTGACGACGCTGACCGCAAGCGTGAGCAGCAACAGCACGTCGTTGGCGCCATCGAGGCCGAGATAGACCTCGCGCCGGGTAAAGTGGCTGATCGCCAGCATCACCGGGACCGTGAGGCCGATCGTCGCCAGTACCGACCCGAGAAAGATATTGATCGAGCGCTGCAGCGTATTGGCAATCGCGGCGCGCGTCGCGGCGATTGCCTCCGGCGTCGCCACCAGCATGGCGATGATGACGCCGCCGAGCGCGTCGGGCGCTTTCAAGGTCTCGATGAAGTAATCGATCGGGTGCGCGAGTTGCTCCGCCAGAAAGGCGACCGGCGCCATATAGACGATGAGCAGCAGCCCGTGCCAGCGCAGCGAGCGCGTCGCCGGCTTGCCGTGCTCGTGAACCTCGCTCTCCTCTTCCAGGGTAAAATAGCCACGGTGCCGCCCGGTCTGGATGGCGAGGAACGCGGCATAGAGCCCGACCGACATCGTCACCAGGAAGACCTGCTGCGCGAAGGACAGCGTCGGCCCCGGCGTCGTTACGGTGAAATTCGGCAGGCTCAGCGTCAAGACCGCCAACGGGATAATGACGCTTAGGTAGGCGTTGGCGCCCTGAAGATTGTAGTGCTGCTCGCGGTTGCGCCAGCCGCCCATCAGCAGCGAGCCGCCGACCATGCCGCCGAGCACGATCATGACGATGGCGAACAGCGTGTCGCGCACGAGCGACGGGTTATTGTCGCCGTGCAGCATGACGGCGGTAATGCTCATCACCTCGATCGCGGTGACCGCCAGCGTGAGAATGAGCGTGCCGTAGGGCTCGCCGAGGATTTCGGCGACGCTGTCGGCATGGCGAACCACCGATAGCGCCGAGCCCATCACCATCAGAAACAGCCAGGCAAAGATGATCCCGAGCCACAGCGGATTGGCAAGCGCGTCGTAAGTGCTTTCGCCGGCGAGCGCAAAAACAAGAACCGTCGCCAGGCTGACGGCGAGAAACCACTCGCCACGGGCGGCCTTGCGCCAATCGCCGGCGCGCAAATTGCGGGCGCTTCTGGCTCTCACATGCGGCTTTCGGGTCATGCGCAAGCGGTGAGCGGGCTCCGGCCGAGCGAAGCGGCACCCCGCTAAAGGCCATGGGCTACGAGTTATAGGCGGTGACGGCGCCGGCGTCATCCGGCGCAAGAAAGTGCAAAGAAGCTCAAATCTGGACAAGGAACACGGCTGATACCTGCTTTGGTCTTACGCCGCCAGCGCTTGTGCTTTGTTTTCTGGCTCCCTAGGTCAGCCGGTGCCGGGGGAGGTCATCCGCAGATTTCCGCGAACTTCATGGAGTGCAATCATGTCGCTGTTGTTCTCGAAGGCAACGCTCGGCCAACTCACCCTGCAAAACCATACGGTCATGTGCCCGCTGACGCGTAGCCGCGCCACCGGCAACATCCCCAACGACCTGATGGCTCAATATTATGGCCAGCGCGCCGCCGCCGGCCTCATCATCACCGAGGGCACTTCGCCGTCCCCCAACGGGCTAGGCTATGCGCGCATCCCCGGCATCTTTTCCGACGCGCAGGTCAAAGGCTGGAAGAAGGTAACCGACGCCGTACACAAAGGCGGCGCCAAGATTTTCATTCAATTGATGCATTGCGGACGCATCGCCCATCCGCTCAACCTGCCGCCCGGCGCCAAGGTTCTCGCGCCTTCCGCGATTGCCGCCAAAGGCGAGATGTTCACCGACGCCGAGGGCATGAAACCGTTGCCCGTACCGGCCGAAATGACCGCTGCCGATATCAGGACGGCGATCGCGGAATATGCCCAGGCCGCCAGGAACGCAGTCGCGGCGGGGTTCGACGGCATCGAGCTGCACGCGGCGAACGGCTATCTGCTCGAGCAGTTCATTCGCCCCAACTCGAATCGCCGCACCGACAGTTACGGCGGCACGATCGAAGGCCGCGCGCGCTTCGTGCTCGAAGCCGCGGAAGCGGCGATCGCGGCCGTCGGCAAGGATAAGGTCGGCATTCGCCTGTCGCCCTACGGCGTATTCAACGACATGCCGCTCTATCCGGAGATGGACGCCGATTACGCGTATCTCGCGCAGAAGCTCAACGAACTCGGCCTTGTCTACATCCACCTCGTCGATCATTCGGCGCAAGGCGCGCCCAAGGTGCCGGACGCGATCAAGGCGATGTTCCGCAGCACCTTCAAGCGCGCGTTGATCCTGTCCGGCGGTTACGACGCCGCGCGCGCCGAAAGCGATCTTGCCGCCGGCAAATGCGACCTCGTCGCCTTCGGCAAGCCGTTCCTCGCCAAC
>DATJYA010000305.1:0-4675 GCA_035499835.1 Pseudolabrys sp. | reverse complement strand
GTGAAGATCTCGAGCTCGCTTTCCTTGTTCGGCGTCGTCGCCGGATCGAGCGCGAAGCGGACCAGCAGCCCTTCCGAGCGGCCGATCCAGTTCTTCTGCATCAGCTTGACCTTGTCCGGCCAGCGATCGAGCGTGTCGAGCGCTTCGAGCAGCTCTTCCGAATAGTCGGAAATCTTGAACACCCACTGATAGAGATCGCGCTGCTCGACCACGGCGCCCGAACGCCAGCCGCGGCCGTCGATCACCTGCTCGTTCGCCAGCACGGTCTGGTCGACCGGGTCCCAGTTCACCTTGCGGTATTCGCGCGCCACCAGCCCCGCCTTGAGAAAGTCGAGAAACATCTTCTGCTGGTGCCTGTAATAGGCCGGGTCGCAGGTCGCGACCTCGCGCGCCCAGTCGAGCGACAGCCCCATCGACTGCAACTGCTTCTTCATCGCCGCGATGTTGTCGTAGGTCCACGTCTTCGGGTGCACCTTGCGGTCGATCGCCGCGTTCTCCGCCGGCATGCCGAAGGCGTCCCAGCCCATCGGATGCAGCACGGCGTTGCCCATGGCGCGTTTGAAGCGGGCGACCACGTCGCCCATGGTGTAGTTGCGCACGTGGCCCATATGGATGCGCCCCGAGGGGTAGGGGAACATCTCCAGCACGTAGTATTTCGGGCGCGGGTCGTCGTTCTTGGTGGCGAAGATTTCGCGCTCGTCCCACGTCTTCTGCCAGCGGGCCTCGGCCTCGCGGGCGTTGTAGCGGTCGGAACGCTCGTTTTTTGCGGATTCGGCGGTCATTTGCGGCACTTCTTAAGGTGCGCGGACGTGACACGAAAGGACGAAAATCGTCAACGGCTGAAAGGCTTGCCGCAGGGGTGGAATTATTTCGATAGCCGCTGAAATATTTCTTGACTGGTCTTACTTATTTCAATAAACATTGAAATATGGAAAACGCCGATGCCGTCAGCGCGCTGGCCGCGCTCGCGCAAGACAACCGCCTCGATGTCTTTCGTCTGCTGGTGCAGGCCGGCCCCGACGGGCTGCCCGCCGGCCAGGTCGCCGAGCAGCTCAAGCTCGCGCCGAACACGCTGACCTTTCATTTCGACCGCCTGCGGTCGGCAGGCCTGGTCACGGTGCGGCGCGAAGGCCGCTCGATGATCTATGCGGCGCGCTTTGAAGTGATGAACGCGTTGCTCGGTTTCCTCACTGAGAACTGCTGCCAGGGCGCCGCCGAAACCTGCGCCCCCGCCGTCTGCAAACCCGCCCGTCCGAAACAAGCAAAGGCCACCGCGTCATGAAGCGCATGCATGTTCACGTCTCCGTCGCCGATCTCGACCAGGCCGTCGGTTTCTACTCGGCGCTGTTTGCCGCCAAGCCCGCGGTGGTGAAAACCGACTACGCCAAATGGATGCTCGACGATCCGCGGGTGAATTTCGCCATCTCGACGCGCGGGCGCGCGCCGGGCCTCGATCACCTCGGCATCCAGGTCGAGAGCGAAGGCGAACTGCAAGACGTCTACGGGCGCCTGCACCAAGCCGGCGGCAATATCTTCGAGGAAGGCAAGACCACCTGCTGCTACGCGCAGTCGGAAAAATCCTGGATCGACGACCCGGCGGGCATCTCCTGGGAGACCTTCTTCACCACCGGCGAGAGCACGCATTACGGCGACGGCGTCGAAAAGGATGCGCGCGTCGCTCACGCCAAGGCCTGCTGCGGAGCGGAGGCGAAGCCGGCCGTTGAGACGGCCTCGGCTTGCTGCGCGGTGCCGTCATGAACGAGCAGCCGTTCAACACGCTGTTCCTGTGCACCGGCAATTCGGCGCGCTCGATCATGGCCGAGGCAATCCTCAACAAGATAGGCAAGGATAAGTTCAAGGCTTACAGCGCCGGCAGTGAGCCGAAGGGCGAGGTCAATCCGCGCACCATCGAACTGCTGCGAAGTCTCGGCTACGACACTTCCGGCTTCCGTTCGAAGTCGTGGAACGAGTTCGCCAGGCCCGGCGCGCCGCTCGATTTCGTCTTCACCGTTTGCGACAACGCCGCGGGCGAAGCCTGCCCGGTGTGGCCTGGCCAGCCGATGACCGCGCATTGGGGCGTGCCCGATCCGGCGGAAGCGCAAGGTTCGGACGCGGAAATCGCGCTGGCCTTCAAGGACGCCTATCGCATGCTGCAACGGCGTATCGAGATCTTCGTGGCATTGCCGCTGCGCAGCCTGGATCGGCTTTCGCTGCAGGCCAAGCTCAAGGACATCGGACGCGTCAACGACGCGATTGCCAAAGAGCCGATTTGATGCCGTCACTGGCGCAGCGCGCCGTCTCCGAAGCGCTGGGGACGGCGCTCCTGCTTGCGGCCGTCGTCGGCTCCGGCATCATGGCCGAGCGGCTTGCCGGAGGAAACGGCGCGCTGGCCCTGTTGTGCAACACGCTGCCCACCGGCGCGATCCTGACCGTGCTGATCCTGATCTTCGGCCCGGTGTCCGGCGCGCATTTCAATCCGGCCGTGAGCCTTGCCTTTGCGCTGCGGCGGGAATTGCCGTGGCCGCTGGCGGGGACCTATCTCGCCGCGCAAATTGGCGGTGCCATCTTCGGCGTCTGGGCCGCGCATCTGATGTTCGAGCTGCCCGTCCTGCAATTCTCGGCGCATGTGCGCAGCGGCCCGGGACAATGGTTCGCCGAAGCCGTGGCGACGTTCGGGCTGCTGCTCACGATCTTCGGCTGCGTGGCCCGCGCGCCCGGCGCGGTCGCCTATGCAGTCGGGCTCTATATCACCGCGGCCTATTGGTTCACCGCTTCGACCTCGTTTGCCAATCCGGCGGTGACCATTGCCCGCGCGCTATCCGACACATTCGCCGGCATCGCACCCGCCGGCGTCGCCGGCTTTATACTGGCGCAGCTCGCCGGCGCGCTCGCGGCCACGTGCCTTGCGCCGTGGCTGTGGCGCCGGCCGGAACATTGCGGGGAACCGGCCTCATGCGATGCGGGTTATCTCCGAAACAGGAGGCCCAGCATGGCAAAGGCTCAGGACATCAAGGAACACATGGAAGTCCTCGGTTCGGACGGCGGCCATGTCGGCACCGTCGACTGCATCAAAGGCGAAGACCAAATCGTGCTCACCAAGTCCGATCCGAAATCGGGCGGGCAGCATCATCTCATTCCGTTTGCGTGGGTCGCGCGCATCGACGCCAGAGTGCATCTCAATAAATCCGCGGGCGATGCGATGACGCAGTGGCAAACCGCGGCATAACGGTCACCGCTTGCGCAGCGCGCGGCGCAGCGCAACGAGAAGCACGTCAACGCGGTACGGCTTGTCGACCACCGGCGCGTCCGGATAAAGGCGTGCGCGTGGATCGTCGTGGCCCATCCCTGTCAGAAAAATAAAAGGGACGCCGCGCTCCTGCAGCGCCGACAGCAGCGTCATGCTGTCGCTGCCGCCGAGATCGATATCGATTACGGCGACGGCAAAGGGCACATCGTTCTGCAGCGCTGCCGCCGCGTCGGCGAGATTTGCGACGCAAGTCACCTCCGCGGCGCCGGCGCTCTTCAAGATGTGCTCGATATCGAGCGCGATCCAGAGTTCGTCGTCGAGCACGAGACAGCGTAGGCCGTCCAGCGACCCCGGCGCGTTATCGTTTGGTCCGCCAGTATCGGCGCGATTGGCCATGGCATCCGCTGACTGTGTTCCGAGCATGGAACTTTCCTGTTTCCCATGGCTTGTCCTCCGGATTGAGTCGTCGGGCATTTAAAAAAGACACGCGGCTCGCATTTTTTAGTCGAGATTTACGCGCATATGATTGTGGGCAATGGACGGCCGAACGGTCACTACACGCCATGCACACAGTGCCCGTTGCGCCAGCAGCCGTGTTTGCGTGAATTCAGCGCCGACGAGCTCCAATACGTCGCCACGTTCAAAATCGACGAATTGCGCGCCGACGCCGGCGCCAGCTTTTTGCGCCAAGGCACGCATAGCGAGCATCTCTACACCGTGCTGAACGGCTGGGCGTTCCGCTACAAGATCCTCGACGACGGCCGCCGACAGATTCTCAACTACGCGCTGCCGGGCGACATGGTCGGCTTGCAGGGCGCATTGATGCGCGAGATGGAACATTCGGTGGAAGCGCTGACGCCGCTCACGCTCTGCGTCTTCCCGCGCAGCAAACTTTACGAGCTGTACAGCCGCTTTCCCTCGCTCGCCTTCGACATCACCTGGCTCGCCGCACGCGAGGAGCAGTTGATCGACGAGCACCTGGTCAGTCTCGGTCGGCGCACCGCGCTCGAGCGCACCGCCTACCTGCTGCTGCATCTGTTCGCGCGCGCCGACGAACTGGGCCTGGCCAAGAACGGCGCGGTCCAGTTTCCCTTAACCCAGCAGCACCTCGCCGACACGCTTGGCCTGTCGCTGGTGCACACCAACAAGACGCTCAAGCGATTGTTTGTTACCAAGGCCGTGCGCTGGAAGGACCGGGTTTTTGAACTGATCGATCGCGCGGCGTTGACGGGCATTGCCGGCGACGAGCCCGGCAAGCGCAGGCCGCGGCCTTTTATTTGATGCGGCGGCGCGGGGTTATTTCTGCTGAATCGATTCGAGGTAACGAACCAGCGCCGCGATGCGCGCCTTCACCACCGATTCGCTGCCATAGGGGCCGTAATCGCGGGCGACCTGCATCTCGTAGATGACGCCCCAGACCGGCATCGT
>DATJYA010000304.1:0-3216 GCA_035499835.1 Pseudolabrys sp. | reverse complement strand
GGCGTGGCGATCTGCATGCCCTTGGCTTTCAACTGCTCGAGCAGGCCGGCCTCCTCGCTTTGCAGCAATTGACGCGTCAGCTTGCCGGCGGCGGCGCCCTCTTCCTTCATGATCTTCTGTTGCTCGGGCGTAAGCTTCTTCCAGGTGTCGAGATTCACGACCTGGTAGATCGCCTGGTAGGTGTGGCGCGTCAGCGTCAGATATTTCTGCACTTCGTAGAATTTGGCGCTCCAGATCGTCGCCACCGGATTTTCCTCGCCGTCGACGACGCCCTGCGACAGCGCAAGATAGAGTTCCGGGAAACCGATCTTCTGCACGTTGGCGCCGAGCGCCGCCATGGCCGCCGACAACTGCATTTCGGGCGGCGTGCGGATTTTCAGCCCCTTGACGTCGGCGGGTGTATTGATCGGGTGCTTGCTGTTGGTGAGGTTGCGGAAGCCGTATTCCCACACGCCGATGATCTCGAAACCGGCCTTCTCGGCGACCCGATCGAGCCAGCCGAGCATCGGGCCGTCCATCGCGCGACGGGCATGATCGAGGTCGTTGAAGGCGAACGGCATCATCAGCGCGGCGAAGGCCTTGTCGTATTTGTCGAGCTGACCGGAGGTCGGCACCGCGATGTCGACGACGCCGTTGCGCGTCTGCTCGAGGATCTCCGGCGGTGAGCCGAGCGTGTTGTTCGGATAGATCTGGATCTTGATGGCGCCGTTGGTGCGTTTTTCCACGTTGTCCTTGAACTGCACCGCGGCCTTGTGCATCGGATGGCTTTCGGCGTTGTAGTGGCCGAACTTCAGCGTCACATCCGCACTGGCCAGGCTGGGCTTCAACGCAAATGCGCCGGCGCCGACGAGACCGGCAATGAAAGTCCTGCGTTCCATTGATCTCTCCTCCCGTGTTCCGCGTGATCTTTGCGAAAACCGCCGCTGCCCCTGATCTGCAAGGCCGCCGGCGGGCTCGCCATCGCGCGTTTCGCCGGCGTCTTGAAGGCCGGCTCGATTAAGAGCGCCGGGCCGCGAAAAGCGGCCTTGTGACGCTTGCGGCACTTATATACTAATATATCAGCACAGGAAAGGCGCAAAGACAGCGAAAATGCAGAAAAGGAACGCCCGCGCACCGCTTCGCCATCGTCGGCCGGCAAGCCCGCCGCGGCCACGGCCGGCGATCGCGCAAGCGCGCAGCCGCACCGCCGCCACCGCGGTGTATCGGACGCTGCGCACCGACATCATCGCGATGCGCATCCTTCCGGGCCAGGCGATCAGCGAGAAAGCCGTGGCGGTGGAGCACGGCGTCAGCCGTACACCAGTGCGCGAGGCGCTGCTGCGGCTCGCCGGTGACGGTCTGGTGGCGATATTTCCCCAATCGGGGACGTTCGTGACGCGGATTCCGATTGCCGCGCTTCCCGAAGCGATCATGGTGCGCAAGGCGCTCGAAGATCTGACCGTGCGCCGCGCGACCGAGCGCATCGACAGCGAGAAGCTTACCAGCCTGCGCAATATCGTCGACTGGCAGCACGCGCTGGAACAGCGTCGCGACCACGACGCCTTCCACGCCGCCGATGAAGCGTTCCACGCCTTCATCGCCGAGACCGCGGGCCACCCGGGCATCTGGCAACTGATCGAGCAGGTGAAGGTGCAGGTCGACCGTTATCGGCGACTGACGCTGCCGGTGCCCGGCCGCATGGGCCGCGTCATCGTCGAGCATTCGGCATTGGTGGCCGCGATCGCAACCGGCGATCCGGATAAGGCCAGCGCCGCCATGGCCGCCCATCTCGACGGCCTGAGCGCCAGCATTCGCGACGTGCGCGATCTTAATCCCGACTATTTCGATTTGAGCGAGCCGCAAGCGGCGCCAACGAAGGCAGCGGGCAGCCAATGAGCGAAAATGGCATCGACAAGCGACTGCAGGCTTTTCGCGCCGCATTCGATTTGTCCGGCAGGACGGCGCTGGTTCTCGGCGCCGCCTCTGGCATTGGCAAGGCCAGCGCCGAAGCCTTGGCCGCGCTCGGCGCCAACGTCATCTGCGCCGACAAGAATCGCGAGGGCGTCGAGCGCACGGCGGCCGAGATCGGCACCGCGGTCAAGTCGCAGGCCCATGTCGTCGACGCGGGAGATGCCGACGACATCGTCAGGCTCGCCGATGCGGCAAGAGCATTCGCACCGCGCCTCGACATCGCGGTCACCACGCCGGCCGTGCATGTGCGCAAGCCGTTCCTCGACTACAGCGACGAGGAATACGACCGCATCGCCGATCTCAATCTGCGCGGCGTGTTCCTGTTCCTGCGCGCCTTCGGCCGTATCATGCGCGAGCAAAAGAGCGGCAGCCTGATCGCCACGTCGTCGATGCGGGCGATGACGCTGGAGCCGGGGCTGGCGATCTACGGCGCAACCAAAGCCGGCATCATCCAATTGGTGCGCGGGCTTGCCTCGGAGCTCGGGCCCCATGGCGTGCGCGTCAATGCGGTGGTGCCGAGCATCGTCGATACCGCGCTGGTCGCGCCGCTGAAGGCGCGGCCGGACATCTTCAACAAGCTCGCCGCGCATACGGTGTTCAACCGCTGGAGCGAACCGGGCGAGGTGGCAACCGCGGTCGCCTTCCTCGCGTCGGATGCCGCAAGCTATGTCACCGGCAGCGCGCTGATGGTCGATGGCGGCTGGACCGCGATCGACGGGCCGCCGACCGGATTGACCGAAACCGCGCGCAACTGACGGGCTATTTGGCGATTTTCGGCATCGGGATCGGCGGCGCCCAGGGCACCGGCGTCATCAGGACGTTGTTCTGCTCGACGATATGGGCGCCCTTGACGTTCTCGCTGAGGTAGACCTTCCAGTCCGGATCCTGAAACATCTTGGCGCGCTTGGCCTCGCGGTCGGCCGCGCTGTCATAGACCCAGACGTGGGTGAAGGTGTTAAGCGTACCGCTTTCCGCGACCGCGTACATGTGCGGTTCGCCCATGTAGCGAAGTTGCACCGGGTAGCCGTATTTCTTGTAGATCTCGAGCTGTGCCGGCACATGGCCGGGCAGCGTCCGATAGGTCCGAACGTCGATAAGCACTGAGCGCCTCCTTGCGAGTTTGCTGCCGGGGAACGCGGCGAGGCGCGGACTCTTCCGGGCTCGGAAGCGGCGGTCAACTGATTTGCGAAGCCGCGGCCTGCATATCGGCCGTGTCGGCAACGCGAGCATCCGAGCGCTGCTCGGCGGGCTTGCGGAAATGCCCCA
>DATJYA010000303.1:0-3862 GCA_035499835.1 Pseudolabrys sp. | reverse complement strand
GGACAAGGAAGAGCTCGAAGCGCTGCAACTGGGTTCGGTGCAGATGCTGGCGCCGTCCACGGCGAAGTTCGCGCCGCTCGGCGTCAAGGAATTCGAAGCGCTCGACCTGCCCTGGCTGTTCAAGGACGACGACACCTACGCGGCCGCCATGAAGGGCCCGGTCGGCCAGTGGCTGTTCAAGAAACTCGAAGCCAAGGGCATCACCGGCCTTGCCTACTGGGACAACGGCTTCCACATGGTGTCGGCCAACCGGCCGCTGATCAAGCCGGCGGATTTCCAGGGCCTCAAGATTCGCATCTCCGGCTCCAAGATTGCCGACCAGTATTTCCGCGAGGTGGGCTCGATCCCGCAGATCCTGGCCTTCTCGGAAGTCTATCAGGCGCTGCAGACCGGCGTGGTCGACGGCTGCGAGAACACCCCGTCGAACTATCTGACGCAGAAGTTCCACGAGGTGCAGAAGGACATCACCGTCTCCTATCACGCGCACCTGCAATACGCGGTGATCGTGAATTCCAAGTTCTGGAGCGGCCTGCCGGCCGACATCCGTGGCCAGCTCACCAAGGCGATGGACGAGGCGACCGACTACACCAACTCGATCGCGCGCAAGGAAAACGAGGATGCGCTCGCCGCGATCAAGGCCTCGGGCAAGACCACGCTGCACTACCTGACCGATGATCAGAAAAAGGCCTGGCAACAGGCGATGCAGCCGACCTACAAATGGGCCAAGGGCCGCGTCGGTCAGGAAGTGCTCGACCTGCTCGCCAAGGAACTCAACGTCCAGATGTAACGGCCGGCGTGCGACCTCAACAACAATAAAAAAGAGCGGCCGGGAGGCGATGTGCTCCCGGCCGGTTTGCGTGGGGGAGGGGGATGCGGGTTTTTCTGCGCGCGCTCGATCATCTTGAGGAGTGGCTGATCGCCACGTTGATCGCAGCCGCAACCGGGCTGATCTTCATCGCGGTCGTCCACCGCTATGGTGCCGGTCTGTCCATCGATATCGCCAAGTGGGGAACGCGGCACGGCATCCCGATCCTGCCGGCGCTGCTCACCGCGGTCTATTCCTGGCTTGCCTCGCTCGATCTCTCCTGGGCGCAGGAACTCTGCATCTACATGTTCATCTGGATGGCCAAGTTCGGCGCCGCCTACGGCGTGCGCACCGGCATCCATGTCGGCGTCGATATTCTCGTCAACATGCTCGACGCGGCCAACCGCAAGCGCGTCATCCTGTTTGCGCTGGCGTGCGGCGCGTTTTTTACCGGCGTCGTCGCCAGCTTCGGCTTCACCTTCGTCACCCAGATGTTCAGGACCGGCCAGCAGTCCTACGATCTCGAAGCGCCGATGTGGATCGTCTATTCCGCGATCCCGCTCGGCTCCGGCCTGATGTGCTTCCGCTTCTTGCAGGTGATGTGGCACTTCTACTGGACCGGGGACCTGCCGCATCACGACGAATCGAAGGTCGAGGGTATCGAAGGCACCGACACGCAGGTTTCGGAGCTGCATCCCGAGCCGGTCGACGAGGCGGCGGCCGAGAAGGGAGGCTTCAGCCCGCTCGGACTTATCCTCATTCTGGCGCCGATCCTCATTCTCGCGGTGTGCCTCGGCGAGAAGTCCGGGATTCTGGTGCTGCCGCAGGCGGTGCGCGCGCTCACCATCTTCGCGCTCCTGATCGCGCTGCTGCTGACCGGCGTGCCGGTTTCGATCGCGCTCGGCCTCACGGTGCTCACCTTCCTGTTCACGCTCACGCAGGTGCCCATCGAAGCGGTGTCGATGAAGCTGTTTACCGGCATCGAAAGCTTCGAGATCATGGCGATCCCGTTCTTCATCCTGGCCGGGGCCTTTCTCAGCCACGGCGGCGTCGCCCGCCGCATGATCAATTTCGCCGTGTCGCTGATCGGTCACTGGCACGGCGGCCTTGGACTTGCCGGCATCGTCGCCTGCGCGATGTTTGCGCTGGTTTGCGGCTCGAGCGTCGCGACCGTCGCCGCGATCGGCGCCATCGTGCTGCCGGAGATGGTCCGGCACGGCTATCCGATGCGGTTCGGCGCCGGCATCATCACGGTCGCCGGCTCGCTTGGCATCCTGATGCTGCCGTCGATTCCGAAAATCGTCTACGCGGTGTCGACCAATACCTCGATCGGCGCGCTGTTCGTCGCCGGCCTGCTGCCGGGATCGCTGCTCACCGCCATGCTATGTGTGGTGACCTGGTGGCTCGCCAAGAACCGGAACTACCCGCGGATGCCGCGGGCGAGCTGGCTGGAGACCTGGCGCGCGTTTCAGGACAGCGTCTGGGGCCTGATGCTCGTCGTCATCATCATCGGCGGCATCTACAGCGGCCTGTTCACGGCGACGGAAGCGGCGGCGATGGCGGCCGTCTACTCGTTCTTCATCTCGGTGTTTGTCTACAAGGCCATCAAGATCAAGGATGTGCCTGGCGTGCTCCTGCGCGCCGCAAACACCAGCGCGATGCTGCTCTATATCATCACCAACGCTGTGCTGTTCTCGTTCGTGCTCTCCAACGAGAACATCCCGTCGGCGCTCGCCGACTGGATCACGGCGCAGCATCTCGGCTGGTTCGGCTTCCTGCTGCTGGTCAACGTGCTGCTGCTCGCCGCCGGAAACTTCATGGAGCCGAACTCGATCATCCTGATCATGGCGCCGATTCTGGCGCCGGCAGCGAAGCGCCTCGGTATCGATCTGGTGCATTTCGGCATTGTCATCGACGTCAACATGGAAGTCGGCCTGTGTCACCCGCCGGTCGGGCTTAATCTCTACGTGGCGTCGATGATTGCAGGGATGCGCATCACCGATCTTGCCGTTGCCGTGCTGCCCTGGCTGATCACCATGCTGTTCTTCCTGATGATCGTGACCTATTGGCCGGAACTGACGCTGTTCCTGCCGCGGCTGCTCGGCATGATGTGAACGAGGCGTAAAGCAACGAAAGCGGACGCGATTCCCTGCGCGTTTTTATTCTGAACACGCATACATCTACATTGCGTGCATTTAATCTCTGTCCAAACTTTAACTTGAGGAAGATCGGGCGCGTCATTCTACTTCGCGCATCTGAAACTCATTGGAGGATTCCCCATGTGGAAGACTGTTCTGGCCGGAACGACCGCGCTTGCGATCGCCGGCACGACGCTGGCCTTCGCGCAGCAGGGGCCGAACGGTCCCGATCGCGCGCAGCGCTGGCGCCCGACCGCGGCGGACATCGCCGCCCTCGGTGACGCGCGCCTCGCTGCGCTTCACACCGGGCTCGCGCTGACGCCCGATCAGGAAAAACTGTGGCCGCCGGTGGAAGCCGCGCTGCGCGACTTCTACAAGCAGCGCTCGGACTGGTTCGCCGCGCGTGCCAGCGCCGACCGGCCGAAGGACCCGATCGAGCGCCTGGGTCTGCGCGCCCAGGTGATGTCGGACCGCGGCGCGTCGCTGAAGAAGATCGCCGATGCCGCCGGCCCGCTCTACAAGAGCCTCGACGATGGCCAGAAGCACCGCTTTGTCGTGCTCGCCCGTCTCGGCGGCGAGCAGGGCTTCCGCGGTCATCACGGCTGGCACCGCGGCCCTGGCGGTCGTGGCGGCCCTGGCGGTGTGGACCAGAACGCGCCGAAGCCGCAGTAAGCGAGAAGCGGACGGTTGCCAACGCGTTTCGCCGCAAGCGCGCGCCACCGTCCAGAGAGCCGCCGGGAGCGCCCGGCGGCTTTTTTATTTGTCGCGGCGCGCCGCTGGACAACCCCGGCGCGGCTTTGCTAAGGCAACCCGGCCGCACGGGCTTGGGTCCGCCGGCAATCCGGGCGCATAGCTCAGTTGGTAGAGCAGCTGACTCTTAATCAGCGGGTCCCAGGTTCGAGCCCTGGTGCGCCCACCA
>DATJYA010000302.1:0-3929 GCA_035499835.1 Pseudolabrys sp. | reverse complement strand
GGGGGCGCTCAGGCGCCGCGCGAGCCCAGCACCGCCTCGATCGACACCCGCGACCACGGCGCCGTGCGCGCGCGGAACGCGGCGTAGGAGCCGTGCACCCTGGCGCTGATCGCGTCGCGTGCGGCAAGCTCGCCGAGCACGTCGCCGGCCTGCCGGCGCGCCGCCTCGACGAGATCGGCGGGAAAGGCGGCGAGCGTTACGTTGTCCTGCGTGGTGAGTGCGGCGAGCGCCTGGGCGTTGAGCCGCTCCATTTCGGCGAGCGCGTAATTGGCTTCCGCCGCGCAGGCGTGCGCGACGATGGCTTTGAGGTCGTCGCCGAGGCCGTCCCACACCTTGCGCGCGACGATGCATTCGCCGGTGCCGTTCGGCTTGTTGAAGCCGGGGTAGTAGTAGAACGGCGCCACGCGATAGAGCCCGAGCGCGATGTCGGAGCCGGGGCCGACGAATTCGGCGCCGTCGATGACGCCGGATTGCAGCGCGACGAGAATTTCCGCGGGCGGCGTCGTCTGCGGCGTGGCGCCGAGCCGGCGATAGACCTCGCCGCCGAGGCCGAGCGAGCGCAGCTTGAGGCCGCGCAGGTTGGCGAGGCTTTTCACCTCGCGGCGGAACCAGCCGCCCATGCACACGCCGGTGTTGCCGCCCATGAACGGCTTGACGCCGAACGGCGCGTAGAGTTCGTCCCACAGCGCCTGCCCGCCGCCGGCCTCGACCCAGGCGACGTGCTCGCCGGGCGTCAAGCCGAACGGCACCGTGGTGAAGAAGGCGGCCGCCGGCATCTTGCCCTGCCAATAGAAGGCCGCGGTGTGGCCGATATCGGCGACGCCGTTGCCGACGGCGTCGAGCACGCCGAAGGCCGGCACGATCTCGCCCGCGGCATAGACGGTGATGTCGATGCGGCCCCCGGAGAGCGCGCGCACCCGTTCGGCGATGCGCTCCGCCGACATCCCCGGCCCCGGCAGCCGCTTCGGCCATGACGTCACCATGCGCCATTTCACGGTCTGCGCGCGGGCGACGGTTGGCGCGGCGAGCGCTCCGGCAAGGCCGGCGGCGATGAATTTGCGGCGGGTGGTCATGATGTTCTCCATTTTGCGCATGATCTTGTCCGAAAACCGGTGCCCACTTTTCGGGATCATGCGCGGGCGTAGAAGTGATTGAGCGGCCCGCGGCCGTGGCCGACGTGCAATTGACCGGCGGCGGCGATGGCCGCGGTGACGTAGGTCTTGGCCTCGCGCACAGCGCGCGCGAGAGTAAGGCCCTTGGCGAGCCCGGCGGCGACGGCCGACGACAGCGTGCAGCCGCTGCCGTGCGTGTTCGTCGTGGCGATGCGTTTCGTGGACAGGCGCATCACCTCGCCCTGCCCGATCAGCAGATCGACGCTGTCGGCGCCCTCGCCGTGCCCGCCCTTGATCAGCACGTGGCGGGCGCCGAGCGACAATATCTCCCGCGCCTGCACTTCCATTTCCTGCTCGTTGCGCGCGGGGCTGGCGCCGGTCAGCGCCGCGGCTTCCGGCAGGTTCGGCGTCACCACCAGCGCGCGCGGGATCAGCTCCTGCCGCAGCGCCTCGATGGCGGCGGGCGTCAGCAGCCGGTCGCCGGAGCTTGCCACCATCACGGGATCGAGCACGACGTTCTTCGCCTTGTGGCGCCTGAGCCCCTGGGCCACGGCGGCAATGGCCGGCGCCCGCGACAGCATGCCGATTTTCACCGCGGCAATATCGAGATCGGAAAACACTGCATCGATTTGCGCGGCGATGAAATCGGCGGGCACATCGTGGATCGCGGTGACGCCGCGCGTGTTCTGCGCGGTCAGTGCCGTGATTACCGTCGCGCCATAGACGCCGAGCGCGGCGAAGGTCTTCAGGTCGGCCTGGATACCGGCGCCGCCGCCCGAATCCGAACCGGCGATGCTGAGCGCGACCGCGGTCATCCGCCGCCCCGCTGCGCCAACGCGCCGTCGACCACGGCGCGCAGGCGTTTAGCCGCCAGCGCCGGATCGGGCGCCAGCGACAGCGCGGAAATCACCGAGACACCGTCGGCTCCCGCGGCAATGACGTCGCCGGCGTTCTTCTCATTGATGCCGGCTATGGCGCAGATGGGAAAATTCGGCGCGCGCGCATGCACGGCCTGCACGATCGCGCGCAGACCGGCGAGGCCGATCGGCGGATCCGGATTGTCCTTGGACGCGGTGGCGAAGACACCGCCGATGGCGACATAATCGAGATGCTCGAGCGGCGCGGCTTGCGCCTGCGCCACGCTCTTGAGGCTCAGCCCGATGATGGCGCTGCGGCCGAGCAGCAACCGCGCCTCGGCGGCAGGCATATCGTCCTGCCCGATATGCACACCGTCGGCTTCGGCGGCAAGCGCGACATCGACGCGGTCGTTCACCAGCAGCGGCACCTTCGAAGCGCTGAGCGCCGCCTGGATCGCGCGCGCTTCCTCGATCAGGACACGGGTGGAGGAATGCTTGTCGCGCAATTGCAACAGCGTCGCGCTGCCGGCGACCTGCCGCGCCAGCTCGGCGAGCGTGCGCCCACCGGCGACGTCCGGATCGACGATCGCATAAAGGCTGAGATCGACGCTCATCAACTGACCCGTGCGCGTTCGAGCAGCGCGCCGCCGTTGAGCGCATACAGCGCATCAATAATCGCGACAGCGAAGCTCGCCGGCCCCTTCGCCTCCTTGGCCGCCAGTTCACCGGCGACACCGAGCAGCAGCAATCCGGCCGCCGCGGCCGTGAACGCATCGGGCTCGACGGCAAGGCAGGCGGCGATCAACGCCGAACCGGCGCAGCCCATGGCCGTCACTTTCGCCATCAGCGGATGCCCGTTGGCGAGCGCCGCATGCCGGTTGCCGTCGGAGACGAAATCGGTCTCGCCCGAGCGCGCGATTACGCAACCGTGGCCGCGCGCGTAATCGGCGACCGCCTCGGCGTCGTCGCCGCGCCCGGACAGCACCGTGAACTCGGCGCCGTTGAGACGCATCACCCTGGGCACGCAATCGATGAGCCCGCGCGCGAACTGCGCCCGCGGCCTGGAACGGTCGATCAGCACCGGATCGAGCGCCCAGGGAATTGCGTTGTCCGTCGCGGTGGCGACCGCAATCTCGACCGCCTTGCGGCGCTCGGCGTCGAAGGTGCCGAGATTGACCAGCAGCGCGTCGGCGGACGCGACGAACGCTCCGACTTCCTCGGGCGCAATCGTCATCGACGGCGTGCAGCCGGCGGCGAGCAGCATATTGGCGGTGAAATTCTGCGCCACGGCATTGGTAATGCAGTGCACGCGCGGGCGCCGCTCGCGCAGCAGTGTCAGCGCCGCGGCGGCGCGCTGCGGCAATTCGCCGGGCGATGGATTGGGCTTCTGCATCTCATCTCCCTCCGCCGGCATGACCCGGATCAGGTTCGTTGGGTTGGCCTTGACAGCGGCCTCTCAGCCCGAATACCGGGCACCCCGCGAGATTGCTGGCAGATACCTAAACCTCGCCGGCGAGCGGCGCAAGGCCGCCTTGCCAGCCGTGCCGCTTTTTGCTGGATTGCCACCAGCAACTTGCCGGAGACGCGCATGACCCCGTTTTTCGTCCAGATCAAATGCGAGCTGGGCAAGGCCTATCAGGTCGCCAATGCGCTGGCCGAAGCCGAGATCGCGTCCGAGATCTATTCGACCGCGGGCAACTACGATCTGCTGGTCAAGTTCTATGTCGATGCCGGCACCGATATCGGGCATTTCGTCAACGAGAAGGTGCAGACGATTCCCGGCATCAAGGACACCTACACCATCATCACCTTCAAGGCTTTTCAGACATAATTTCCGCGAGCGGACGCTAAAGCTCGGGCCGGCGCGGCCCTCCCGCTTCCTGCGCACGCTGCAAACCAATCTGGCGCTCCCGCCATATTACGAACAGGCCGGCGCCGGCGACGATGATCCCGCCGACAT
>DATJYA010000301.1:0-7413 GCA_035499835.1 Pseudolabrys sp. | reverse complement strand
TTGGGATCCATGAGGCCGGTCTGCGAATACATCGGCAGCGTGTTCTTCAGCGCGGCGAGATAGAGGCTCTTGTCCTTGCCGACCATTTCCGGCGGCATCTTGTCCATGATCTCTTCCGGCGTGTGCGAGTGGATCCACTTCAGCGTGGCGACCATCGCGTTGGTCATCGCCTGGGTTTCCTTGGCGTGGCTGGCGATCCAGTCGGCTCGGGTATAGAGCGCGCCGCCCGGATACTCGCCGCCGAACACGGCCAGCGTATCCTTCTGCGTCCGGGTGTCGCTGAGGATCTTGAGGTCGCTGTATTTGCCCGCGAGCACCGTCACCGCCGGATCGAGCATGATGGCGGCGTCGATCTGGCCCTGCTCCATCGCCGCGATGGCCGAGCCGCTGAGGCCGACGCCGATCACGGCCACCGAGCCCGGGTCGACGCCGAATTTGGTCAAAATGTATTTGAGGAAGAAGTCGGTGGAGGAGCCGGGCGCGCTGACGCCGACTTTCTTGTTGGCGAGGTCCTTGATCGATTTCACTTCGGCATTGTGCTTGGGCGAGACCACCAGCGCGAAGCCGGGGAAGCGGTCATAGACCACGAAGGATGTCAGGATCTGCTTCTTGGCGGCGAGTTCGATAGTGTGATCGAAATAACCGGAAACCACGTCGGCCGAGCCGCCGATCACGGCCTTGAGCGACTCCGAGCCGCCCTTGAAATCGACGAGGTCGACATTGATGCCGGCCTTCTCGAATTCGCCGAGTTGCTTGGCGAGAACGGTCGGCAAATAGCAGAGACAGCTGGCGCCGCCGATGGACAGGATGACCTTGGACTGCGCCAGCGCGAGCCCCGACGACAGCACAAGCGCGGCCACCGACGTGACCAGCCGCCGGATGATCGATGCGGACATGAATTCCTCCCGTGTTGCTTTACGGTTCTTGCTCAAACCGATTTCGGAGGCGGACAATAAGCCAGCCTGCCCGCGCTGACTAGGGCGGGCCGCGGCCTGGTTCGCCGGCCCAGAATTCCCTAAGCCGCTACCGGCTGTGCCGAAATGATGCGGTTGCGGCCCTGGCGTTTGGCTTCGTAGAGCATCTGGTCGGCTGCGGCGATCAATTGCTGCATCGTGCCCTCGCCTTTCCACAACGTGGCGGCGACGCCGCCGCTGATGCTGACATGGGCGCCGACTGGGGAATGGGCGTGCGGAATATTCAGCCGCGCCACCGCCTCACGGGCGGCTTCTGCCACGCGCATCGCGCCCCTGATGCCGGTTTCCGGGAGGATGATGGCGAACTCCTCGCCGCCATAGCGCGCAACAATATCGGCGGTGCGCCGGCAGCAGCTTTGAATCGCCGCCGCAACCTGCTTGAGACATTGGTCGCCGCCCTGATGACCGTAATGGTCGTTGTAGGCCTTGAAGGCATCGACGTCGCACATGATCAGCGACAGCGTGCGGTTATGCCGGCGCGCAACGCCGATCTGGTTTTCCAGATATTTGTCGAAAAAGCGCCGGTTGGCGACGCCGGTCAGCCCGTCGTGCTGCGACAGCCGCTCCAGCTTCTTGTTGGCTTCGGCCAGTTCCTCCAGCGATTTGGCCAACTGTTCGGTGCGCTCCTCGATCTTGCGTTCGTGCCGCGCATTGAGATCCCTGATCCGCGCCATCGCTTCCTTGCGGACAAGATCGGTCTTGTGCAGCCCGACTGCGGTTGCACCGACGGCGCCGAGACAGACCGCGATGCCGACGATGGCCGCCGACACCGCAGCGAACCGGTAATCAAACAGCCCGATGGCCTCGCCGCGCACCAAAACCCAGCCGAGCAGAAACAGCGCGGGCGGCAGGACCGAGAGCAGCCGGCGGATAACGACGCCGCCCGCGGTGTCGCCGGTCGCGATGCGTACAAAGCCGTGCGTTGAATCCGCGCCGAGGGTCGCCAGCGCAAGCAGGAAAAACGCCAGCGCCGACGGCAGGGCCATCATGGCGGACAGCCAGTCCGCTCCGTAGGCGTGGCCGACGATCGCTGCCGCTGCGACTACCAGCGGCGCACATGCAATCCACTGGCTGCAGGCGGCAACGCGCGGGTCGCGTGACTTGAGAACGAACAGGGCGGCGGCGGAGAACAGGAAGCTGAATTCGGTAACGGGGATGCGGCGCGGACGCAGCGATCCTGCGGCAAAGACGGTGTCTGTATGAATGAGCTGGCCGACGCCGAGAACGCCGTAAAGATCCTGCGCCAGCGTGGCGGCGCCGAACATGCCGGCAACGACGGCAAGCGCGTGGCCGAGCCGGAACGGCGGCGAATCCGGAGCCGATGTTTGAACGAGCCACAGCGCGCCGGCAGCCGCCATGAAGCCGCAGCCGGCGTTCCATGTCGCCGCGTCGCCGGGCGGCGCTCCCGCGGACGACGCGAGGTGGAACAGCCAGCCGACGATGTTGCCGGCGCCGATCAAGCCGACGAGCACGGCCGCGCCGCGGATGCCCCAATCGAGAATTGGGATGCCGTTCTTGATCAGAGCCATTGACGCGTCCGGATTGCTGGGCACGGGTCGCGCGCGAGCGGCGCGCGCATCGATCCTCACAGCAAATTCTTAATTCATCGAAGAAGCTATCGGACAATTTTAAACTTTATCGAGCGACACCGCCGGCAAGATGGAACCGGCGGTAATTCGATACGGCACGGTCTTGCGGAAAACTACGTGCGCGATTCGACGGTCGGCCGCCACACCAGCAGGCGGCGCTCAATCATCGTTACAACGACATCGATGACGATCACGAAGCCGGCGAGCACGAACATGCCGGCGAAAACCCCGGCGACGTCGAAGACCCCTTCGGCCTGCTGGATCAGGTAGCCTAACCCGGCGGCGGAACCGAGATACTCGCCGACCACGGCGCCGACCACGGCAAAGCCGACCGAGGTGTGCAGCGAGGAAAACATCCACGACAGCGCCGAAGGCCAGTAGACGTGGCGCATCAATTGCCGCTCGCTCATGCCGAGCATGCGTGCGTTGGCGAGCACGGTCTGGCTCACTTCCTTGACGCCTTGATAGACGTTGAAGAAGACGATGAAGAAAACGAGCGTGACGCCGAGCGCCACCTTCGACCAAATGCCGAGGCCGAGCCACAGCGTGAAGATCGGCGCCAGTACCACGCGCGGCAGCGCGTTCGCCATTTTCACATAGGGGTCGAAGACCGAGGCGGTCGTCGGCTGGCGCGCGAACCAGAAGCCGACCAGCACGCCACCGAACGCGCCGATGGCGAAGGCGAGGATCGATTCGATGAGCGTCACCCACAGATGCTTCCAGATCACGCCTGTCGCGAACCAGGTGACGATCTGCGCGGCGACATCGACCGGATTGGAGAAGAAGAAAGGCGGCAGCACCATGTGGCCGAAAATCGGATAGGTCGTGAGCACGTACCACAGCGCCACTGCGACTACGGCGACGAGGATTTGCAGGATGAGGAGAGTCAGGCGATTCATTGCGACAATCTCTCTTCCCTCGCCCCCTGAGGGAGAGGGTGGCGCGCGCGGAGGGAATCCGAGCGCGCGCCGGGTGAGGGGGCGGTGAATCTCGTGGGGCACAGCCCCCTCACCCGGCTCGCCTTCGCTATCGCGCCGGCTCGCCGCCCTCTCCCACAGGGGGAGAGGGGAAGCGATTGCGCGGCGCCACCTCGGACGACAATCATCACGACCCCTCCGCCTGCGCGTAGCCCTTGAGCACCTCGGCCTTGAGCATGTGCCAGATGTCGCGGTGCAGATCGTGGAAGGCGGGATCGAGCTTGACCTCGGAAATATCGCGCGGGCGGGCGAGCTCCACGCGCCAGTCGCCGATAATGCGCGCGGCCGGCCCCGCCGACATGATGACGACGCGGTCGGAGAGCGCGATCGCCTCCTCCAGATCGTGGGTGACGAACAGCACGGCCTTGCGGTCGGCGCTCCACAGGTCGAGCAGCAGATTGCCCATGATCTGCCGCGTCTGCGCATCGAGCGGACCGAACGGCTCGTCCATCAGCAGGATCTTGGGATCGCGGATCAGCACCTGGGCGAGGCCGACGCGCTTGCGCTGGCCGCCGGAGAGCGTGTGCGGGTAGCGGTCGGCAAAGGCGCCGAGACCGACGCGGGTGAGCCACGCGCGAGCGCGCGAGCGCGCTTCGGCGGACGGCGTGCCGGCGGTCTCCAGGCCGATGGCGACGTTTTCCAGCGCCGTCTTCCAGGGAAACAGCGCGTCGGCCTGAAACAGATAGCCGGCCTGGCGGTTGAGCGAGGCAAGCGCGCTGCCGAAAATCTCCACGTTGCCGGCGGCCGGCGTCAGCAGCCCGGCGGCGATGTTGAGCAGGGTCGACTTGCCGCAGCCGGTCGGCCCGACAATGGCGACGAATTCGCCGTCGGCGACCGCCAGCGCGGCATTCTTCACCGCGGTGAAGGTGCCGCCGCCGGCAAGACGGAAGGCCACGTCGACACCGGCAAGCGCCACCGCGGTTGGGGTCGAAGGGCTTCGGTTGCTTTGCATCGACCAGACGTCTGAAGCGCTGACTTACCGCCCGACCAACAACTGGGCGGCCGCCGCCGTATCGCAGAACTCGGTGAACGAAGCAATGCGGCCGTCCTTGACGGTGATGAGATCGAACAGGTCCGTCGTCAATTCGGCATTGGTGGTCGGCGAGCGAAAGGTTGCCCGCCACTGCACCGCGGCCTGGTCGGCGTCGATCAGGATGGTGCGGAGTTCGTATTCGGTGATGACGAAGGCTCCGATCAACTGCTGCAACGCGGCCCGCAAGGACGCCAGGCCGTCGACCCACATGGCGATCGGCGTCACGTGCGGCGCGCCGGAAATAGAGAAGCTCACGTCAGGCGCAAAAAATTTGAGAACGCCTTCCAGGTCGGCGCGCGCGCGGGCGGCGTAAGCCTGTCGCAACATCTCTTCGATTTCGGCTCTGTCGGTCACGTTTCTCACCCCCTTTGGGCCGATAGTGCCCGAGCGCCCGGCCGACCGAAAGAGAAATCCTTTGGCTTGCGCGAAGGACGCCCTCCCTGTGCTATCTCTCGCAAGGCCGACGAAGGCTTTCCGCAATTCGCTCGGCATTGGCAGCTTCGGCACGGGCAAATGGTTCTCGACACACGCTTTTCCGAGGCACTGGCGCGGCTGCCGGATTATCTCGGCAGCCATGTGCTGGTCAGCGTCACCGCGCTGGCGATCGGGCTGGGCGCCAGCCTGCCGCTGGCGATCATCGCCACGCGCCGGCCGCTGCTGCGCGCGGGCCTGCTCGGCGTGGCGAGCGTCATCCAGACAATTCCCGGCCTGGCGCTGCTGACGCTGTTCTATCCGCTGCTGCTTGCGCTGTCGGCGCTCACCGAGCGCGCATTCGGTACCGGATTTTCCGCGCTCGGCTTTTTGCCTTCGGTGCTGGCGCTGGCGCTCTATTCAATGCTGCCGGTGCTGCGCAATACCGTGACCGGCCTCGACGGCGTGAGCGCCGGATTGCACGACGCCGCGCGGTCGCTGGCGCTGACGCCGGCGCAATCGCTGCGCTACGTCGAATTGCCTGTCGCCATGCCCGTAATCATGGCCGGCATCCGCACCGCGGCGGTGTGGGTGATCGGCACGGCGACGCTGTCGACACCAATCGGGCAGACCAGTTTGGGCAATTACATCTTCGCCGGGCTGCAGACGCAGAATTGGGTATTCGTGCTGTTCGGCTGCGTTGCCGCCGCGGTGCTGGCGCTGATCGTCGATCAATTGCTGGCACTGATGGAGCACGGCGTCGCCGCGCGTAGACGCGGCAGGGTCGCCGTTGGCGGCGCCGGTCTGGCGCTGCTCGTCCTTGCCGCGCTCGCGCCCGGTTTCGGCGGCAGCCAGAATGCCATCGTTATCGCCGCCAAGCCGTTCACCGAGCAATACGTCCTGGCGGCGCTGATCGAACAGCGTCTCGCCGCCCAAGGCATGCAAGCCGGGCGGCGCGACGGGCTCGGCTCCAGCGTCATCTTCCATGCGCTCGCCGCCAACGACATCGACGCCTATGTCGACTACTCCGGCACCATCTGGGCGAACGAAATGCACCGCGACGACGTGAAGCCGCGCGAGGAAGTCCTGGGCGAGGTATCGCGGTGGCTGGAGACGACGCACGGCATCCGCTCGCTCGGTTCGCTCGGCTTCGAGAACGCCTATGCGCTGGCGATGCCGCGGGCCCTGGCGCAAAAGCTCGACGTCAAGTCGATCGCCGAACTCGCGGTGCAGGCGCCGCAACTGTCGATCGCCGCAGATTACGAATTCTTCGAGCGCCCGGAATGGAAGGCGCTCACCGCCGCCTATGGGCTGCATTTCCGCCAGCAACGCACCATGCAGTCGGATTTCATGTACCCGGCCGCGGCCGGCGGCGAGGTCGACGTCATTTCCGCCTATTCCAGCGACGGACGCATCGCCCAATACGACCTGACCGTCCTCGACGATCCGAAGCACGCGCTGCCGCCCTATGATACGATGCTGTTGCTGTCGCCGCGGCGCGCGCACGACCAACGGCTGATCGATGCGTTGAAGCCGCTGATCGGCGCCATCCCGGTCGAGCTGATGCGCGAGGCCAATCTGCGCGCCTCGCGCGGCGGCGCGCAAAGCTCGCCGCCGGAGGTCGCGCGCTGGCTTGGCGATCAGATCAAAGCCCGCTAGTCGCGGTCTTCCTTCCCCGGATTTTCGGGGCCGGCGCCGCCGCCCGACAATTCCTCGGCGCGCGCCCTGGTCATGTCGCGCAGGCAGGCCGCCGCATTGACGCGAGCGATGGTGCCCTCGCCAGCCGCGTAATAGGCGCAATTAGCGTCGCGATACTTGATCCAGGCCCGCTCGGCCTCGCGCAATTTGTCCTTTTGCGCCGGTGGCGCATCTTTCATGGCTTGCTGATAGGCGATGGTCAGTTCCTTGTCCCAATGCGCATGCTGCGCCATCAGGCAATCGACCATCTCCGGCGTCGAGCCGTTGCAGTCGCCCGGATTGCCGGCGTCGTTGGCGAAGGCGGGCGCCACGATCAGGACGCTCGCGATTGGCAGAATGAATTGTCTCATCCAGCCTCCTTCGCCCTCATGCTGAGGAGCGCTCGAAGAGCGCGTCTCGAAGCATGAGGGCGCCCCATCCTTCGAGACGTCCGCTGCGCGGGCTCCTCAGGATGAGGCGGCAATAGCGCTCAATTCTTGCTCTTGTCGACCAGCGCGCGCTGCTTGATCCACGGCATCATCTCGCGCAGCTTGGCGCCGACCTGCTCGATCGGATGCTCGGCGAGCTTGGCGCGCGTCGCCTTGAACGAGGTCTGGTTGACCTTGTTCTCCAGCATCCAGTCGCGGGTGAAGCGGCCGGCCTGGATGTCGTCGAGCACCTTCCTCATCTCCGCCTTGACCGCCGGCGTGATCACGCGCGGGCCGGAAACGTATTCGCCGTATTCGGCGGTG